>CAIYVS010000647.1 GCA_903929655.1 uncultured Bacteroidota bacterium
CTATATTTTGTCTGTTTCTTTGCGCATCCACATTCATGCTGAATCTTTCAGTTGTGTATTTAGGTATAGGGAGCATACCTGCAATAATCGTTTCGGAATATTCAGTTTTTAATGAGAAAACATTTAAAACAGATTCAATGCCTTCATTCAAAATATAGTAAGTCCCCGTATTCTTTCCTTCAAACTGGTCTTTAATAAAAGGGGTCCAGGGATATATTATTTTTTCGGGGTGGAGTAATTGTTCCCGTATATCGTTGTATGCCGGATGCAATAGAAAAATATAGCCGAACTTAGCGAAGGTCAGAATATAATTAGCTTTTACTAAGGCATAATTAACCCTTTTGCTATCATATTTGGGCTTAGGGGGCTCAAAATTTAATAAGGGGCCGATTGTTTTATTCTTAAGCCCAAAAATAAATCTATCTAAAATTGTCGGATCGCTGTTCTTAATGCGATGGTATGCCTGCAAAGTACCATCGCCCTCTGAAGTAAGCTCTACCCTCAGTTTTTTCCCTTCATGTTCAATATTTGTATAAAGTTTTGAGCCTTTGTAAAAGAAGCCTGCATCGATAGCCCTCAACACTTCTGTGAGATGAAAATCTATATTATGCCCACATTCAGAATTGCATTTTTTGCATGTCAGCGCAATTTTATTGCCCCCCAATGAATAGGGCGGCGCATCTTCCAATGTTAAAAAATCAAGCTTCGAATTATCCGCTAAGTTCTTTTCGGAAAATTCATTTAGACATATAGGGCATAAATAAGGTCGTTCGTTTTTAAAATCAACATCAATGATCCCCTCTGCCTTTAGCCGTAGAAGTTGATTGGAAAATTTATCAAATAGCTGTTGCCTTTTTTCGATGCCTTTGCTCACGGGATTATGAATAGTGTCAGATTAATTGATTGCCTGAATCTCAATGAATTTAGCAAGTTCAGTCCAGGCCTGTCACTTTATTAATTTCCAAATGGATTCTCGAAATTGAGTTCCGTAAATGTAATAAAAAGATGCAGGTCTCGTGGGCTCAATGTTGGGCCGTTCCCTTTGGGCCGGGCTATGCGCTGCAAGTCCTCGTTGCACTGCGGGCTATCCGCTGCTATCCCTTACGGTATTTCTGATGACAGCATGAATGATTCCTAAGACCATCTACAAGAATGTATCCCACTTCACTGTTCCTTTCCTCATTGTACAAAACTTTTCTGATCACAGATATAATTACGTTTTTATAGTTGCAGGTTCTTTTTTTCAATAACTCATTTGACCTATGCCACAGCAAAGATATTGCCGGACGGTCTGCCAGGCAAGGTCTTTCGCTGCGTTTCCACTCCGCTCGGCCACAGGTTTTCCAAAAATAATCTTCCTCTCCTTTTTCAGCGGAGCCCTTCGGGCAGGTCTGTTGGAGAGCGTATTTTTTTTGAAAAAACCTTGCCTGTCTGCCCGCTCCGGCTAATAGGGGGGTGCTTATCAAAGGCCAATGAGGCGTTTTGCCGAATTGGATTTTTTAAACATTAAAAATAAATTTTATGGAAATCACAGGAAGATTAACAGCGGACGCAAGCGTCCACACAACTAAAGGCGAAAAACAGGTGGTCAACTTTAGTATTGCTATCAACGATAGCTACAGGCCAAAGAACAGCGATGAACTAAAGGAGATAACGACCTATGTCAATTGTTCTTACTGGCTAAGTGCCAAAGTAGCGCAATGGCTTAAAAAGGGGGTATTGGTTCAGTTATACGGGCGCATCGGGATGGATGCCTATAACAACATGGAGGGCAAAGCGATTGGTTCACTCACTTTTCATGTCAATGATATGAAGGTATTGGCATTCCCCAAACCTAAACAGGACAACACAGATACCGCACCACTTAACACAGGGCAGGTTACGGGAAGCAACCCAACTAAAGACGACCTCCCATTTTAAACTCACTCATTTTTTAAAAATTAAAACAAAATAATATCATGGCACATCAAATCAATTTCAACGAAGAAACAGGAGAATACAATTTTTTCAGTGTAAAGGAAAAAGCATGGCATGGCTTAGGAAAAATCGTACAGGATTATCCGACAAGTGAAGAAGCCATACGTTTTGCAGGTTTGGATTACGAAGTAGTCAAATCACCCTTATTTACACATGGTAACGGATTATGCATCGGGCAGGACGGCATGGTAAACGATAATAAAGAAATCAGCGTACCCGATTATTATGCAACCATGCGTACCGATAACAATGCAGTATTAGGTGTCGTTGGTAAAGATTACCAGATTGTACAGAACAGGGACGCTTTTTCTTTTTTCGACAGCATTGTTGGCGGGGATGGTATCCTGTATGAAACAGCAGGGGCATTAGGTAGCAACGGCGAACGTATTTTTATTACCGCCAAACTACCCGATTATATCAAGGTAGGTAAGGACGACCTCATCGAAAAATACATCTTCCTGACCACCTCACATGATGGTAGCGGTAGTATTACCGCAGCATTTACGCCCATCCGTATTGTTTGTGCGAACACCCTCAATGCAGCTTTACACAATTGTTCCAACAGTATCAAGATACGCCATACATCGGGCGCAAAAGAACGCCTGGAACAGGCGCACAGGGTCATGGGTATCACCAATACTTTAAGCATACAGATGGAAACTATTTTTAACCAATGGGCTAAAATACACATTACCGACAAGGAAGTAAGAAAGCTGATACAGGCTGCAATGGTTCCCAACAAAGAAGTATTACGCAACCTGCAAGAAGGCAACGAAGATGAATTGTCCACCTGCTTTACCAATATGTGTGATAATGCCTTTGAATATGCCATGAGCAATGAAACACAGTTGATGGATACCACCAAAGGGACGGTGTTCGGTGCATACAATTCGGTGGCTGGATATTTTCAGAATGTACGCAATTACAAGAATGATGAAGCGAAAGTAAAATCAGTGTTTTTAGGCGGTACAGGACAATTACGTACACAGGCTGCATTTAATCTATGTACCGACTTTGCCAAAAATGGTGCAGATAGCTTAATCCTTAATTAACAACATTGGCAGGGTGGATAACCATCCATCCTGCTTTAAAAAACTTAAAGAAATGAAAAAGATAGATAGTTTAACCAACGTAGAGAAAGCAAAAATTCTATATGGATTATTCCCAAATGAAATACCTGCCTTCTTAGATTTTGTACAGGCAATGTGTACCACTATTCAGGAGGAACAGGAATTGCAACGCATTAAATGGGACAATGGCATTTTCAGCTTCAATTTTTGGCTCTCTCTTGTTATTGATGCGGAAAGGAGAATGAAACAGTATGGCAAAAGATTGTATAGTAATAACCGACTGTTCGCAGAACAGCTTTTTGATGGCTATTTGGCAATGTATATGGTGCATTGCCTGACAGTTTACACCACCATCAAAATACATCCTAACCCAAAATTCACAAAGGCTATTGACTTATTCTTTAATGCTTAAAACTAAAAAAGATGAAAACGAATTTCTTTCAATCCATCGTAGCCATGCAGGTAGCAGGGGACTGGAAAATAAACATAGTAAAAGAAACAGCAGAAAAATTGGTGGTATCAGTATTGTTTTTCAATGATAATATAGGCGATGATGCCCGTAAGATAATACCGCCTATCCTTTTAAAGGGTACAGCAGAAGAACTGGACGAAGGGTTTTTTATTGCCATTGAAAAGCCTATAAAAGACACTGCAACATTATTCATCAATATGGAAGCTTACCTCAAAGAAAAAGAACAGGCAAAAATCCAATCCCAAATGGAAAAGGATAAGGCTGCAAAAGCCGATAAGGATAAGACCGACAGGCAGAAAAAATATGAGGAAGCCATGAAAAAAGTGGATGAACTGGATGCAGAGGGAAAGCATAGGGATGCTTGGGTAAAAGTGCCCGATCCTGCAATA
>CAIYVS010000648.1 GCA_903929655.1 uncultured Bacteroidota bacterium
CCAAGCTATTACAATTGGCAGCACTTATCTCAGTGAAGTTCATAAGGTCTTCGAAAAAATGAAATTAATATAAAATCTATCGCAATACACCTCGATATTTATTACAATTGATCCATTCTTTAATAATTTTATCGTAGTCTAAAATTATTAAAGAATGGATATATAACAAGATTTATAAACCATAAAAAGCTTGCAAAAAGGGCTTTTCTTTTAAATAAGAAATAAAATCTATTATATTTAAGCTTAGATGCTTACATGGATGAATAAATTTTTTCGGGTCCTTTTACTCATTTCCTTTTACGCAACCACTTCTTTTGGGCAGAGGGCTACGAATAAACATGAACAAATAATATTCATTGTGGACCCTTGCGCCATTCCCTGGCCCAAAGGTTCAAGACCTCCTGAAAACCCACAAACCCGCATTACCGCTAATCTCAAATCTATAAAAACCCCTAATGCCGGCAAGGTAAACCGGGCTAACCCACGCAATTATCCCAAGCCTAACCTGGCAGTTAAAATAAAACTGCTCCGGGATTATATCTATAGTTTCAACGATCTCAAAATCGTTCTCACAATTAAAAATGAAACCAGCAGGGAACAAACCTTTATGTTTGACAAATGGGATGGGGCCAGCACCATTCTTTTTGAAACCGATTGTGATATTGTAAACAGCTACGGCCGATCTGTGGTGAGACACCATAACAGAGCCATACTTGATACAGCCTCTTACTACAAGAATATAGAAACCTACTACTACACATTGAGGCCTGCCGAGTGGCTGCTTAAAGAATATTCGGTATCTAACCTGGTTGTTCTGGACACAATCATCTGTAGAAAAAACAAACTCCCCCCCGGTCCCTATACTATTCAGCTTAATATACAAGATAACGTGTCCAACACAGTTTCATTCCGGGCTGAATAATTTTTGCTATTTAAAAGTCATGTTCAGCGATAAAATATCAGAGAACAATCCGGTGCTCCTTAAATAATGCCCATACCTTACTTCGAGACTGCTAAAATTCTTCATATTAAATACCCCCTTCTCAGGTGTGAAACGCATACCTGCTCCGAAGAAATGTGAACTAAGCTTTGAAAGATCATAATCACTGGTATAGTAAGTCTGACTAATATTATTCATACCATATGGCGCAAAATAATCTGCAGTTGTCTGCTGGTAGTACCTGTAAAACGGGCTTACCGACATAAATGGCGTGATCTTCACCGGCATTTCTATGCTTGCCGTATGAGATCTGATGCCCCAGTCATCCATATAGTAACGGTAGTAGAATCTCATGATGACCCTGTCGCTGATAAAATAATTGGCCCTTAATCCTAAAGGCAGTTTAAATCGCTTGCCGGGCAGGTTTTCTATGCGTTCGGTAATGTTATCAGAAAAATAAACCCGCTGGTAATCTGTTGCTAAAAGCCCTGTCTGGTATATCAGGTCCATCAGCGCCATCATCTGGAATCTTTTATTGATGGTCCATGAATAAGAAAACGAAGAGCTGTAAGAGTCACGTGGTTTGTAGGTGTTGGGCACATTGTCCTTTCTACCTCCACCATGTCCTGAAAATCCCCCGCCCGGCGGCCGCAACTCTACCGGATAAATAACCGTCCACTGGTCAAAATAAGTTTGCAGGTGTACCGAAAACTCCCTGTTATTGTCTTTAGATGCCTTGGTATAACTTGCCCCAACACCGTAAGACACATAATCAAACTCCTTGGAGTAAGACAAACCCAAACCAAAAGTATTGCCCTTTGTATCTTTTCTCGCTACTGTAACCGAAGGATAAAACCTGGTATCGTGAGAGGATGCTGATGAAATGGTAGCCGGGTCTATCTTATCTGATGATGCAGAAGTATAATGGTCTATCCCCATTTCGAGATTGATATTATACAGCCTGCTGTGCTTGTCTGTTCTAAGGTAGGTCAGGTCCAGCACATTCGCAAAGTCCACTAATTTCTCTGTACCAATACCGCCTGTTACTGCAGAGTTATTCCCATCCTGGTTATAATAACTGGAAACAAAATTCACCTCATCAGGTGATAAATCCTTTTTCATGTATGCCGCAACAGAATCTGCATGGCTCATCTGCCCGAAAGCATTGAAAAACTGGTAAACTGATAATAATAATGCCAGTGATATCTTCTTCATTCGTTTTTTCTTTTTATAAATTAATTACAACCACATCCGCCGCCTGTTTTGCCACCATTGGCACCCGCAGAGCCCTCCCGGTAAGACTGAAAACTATTCTCAGACTTTTCAACTTTCCGGGCAGCCAATTGCATTTCGGCATCATTCAGGTACTGCTTCTGGTATTCCTTTACGGGTGTACAGGATTGCAATGCGAATAAGAGTACCGGCACTACACCGATGGTTCGAAAAAAAACTTTTTGCTTCATCATCTTAGCGAATTCTTATATTTTTAGAAGTGAACAAATTATCATGATCATCAATAATGATGCAGGCTATATCTTTCATTTTATTGATCAGGTCCAGACCTACTTCCACACCCATTACCGTTACCGGTGTAGCCATAGCATCTGCAATCTCTGCATTAGGACATATAATAGTTGTGCTCTTGATACCTGATACCGGAAAACCTGTTTTAGGATCGATGGTGTGCGAATATTTTTTGCCGTTAATAAGCGCATATTTTTCATAATTGCCGGAGGTAGCAATAGCAAGACCTGTAATATTGAGATAAGAAAAAATCTGTTGTTTCAGATTAGGATCTGCTATGCCAATGGTCCAGGCCTTGCCGCCCGGCTGCATGCCCCATGCCGTCAAGTCACCCGAGGCATTCACTACCCCGCTCTCCAGGCCCATTTGTTTCATCACATTTTTTGCCCTTTCCGCAGCATAGCCTTTACCTATGCCCCCAAAACCTATGCGCATACCTGCTTCTTTCAGAAAAACAGTACGCTCATTTTTATCCAGGATAATATTCCTGTAATTGATCAAACGCACCATTTGCCTTGCAGTTTCAGCAGAAGGCAACTCAGTCATGTTTACATCAAAATTCCAGAAACGCTTGTCTATGGAGCCATAAGTAATATCAAAAGCCCCTTGTGTAAGTTCGGATATCCTGATGGAGCGCTCAATAATATCAAAAACCTCATCATCCACTTTTACAGGTTCCAGACCTGCATTGCGATTGATAAGAGCGGTCTGGCTGTTTTCATTAAAAGTAGTAAGTAATTTTTCTATCCTGCTTATCTCCTCAATAGCAGCATCGATACATGCATTGGCATAAACTGTATCATCCGACACCGCAGTGATCTCAAACATATTCCCCATCAGCTTTGTCACTCTTTTATGAGCAAGCAAAGCAGCAAGGGCAGTATTTGAATCGGGTTCAATGAGCATGCTGAACAGCTGTGATTTGAGAAACGAAAACTTCAGGACTTACACCAGGATAACCTTCCCATTCTTTCAATACTTTACCATCTGCATCCAGTAATAAAGTTAAGGGGAAAACGCCTTTTTTATTATAAGTATCAGCCAATACCTCATTTTGTTTTGTTTGCTCTTTGCTAAGTGCATTCTTTTTCAGCCTGGGGAAATCAGCATTTACCAGTACCAGCTTTGCAGCGGCATAATTTATAAAAGGTTCCTTGTCAAAAATCTCCTTCCTAGTTTTTATGCAGGGTATGCACCAATCAGAACCTGAAAAACTAAGCAATATCAGCTTGCTGTCTTTCCTTGCTTCATCCTTAGCTTTCGACAGATCTGTGCTCCAGCCAGCAGACATCAGTAACACCGACAAAACCAATAAACCGTATCTCATTTAGTATATATAATTTAATGTACAAGAAGCAATTCTCAACAGCAAAAATACCTTATATAGACGAAGTTACAGTATAAAGTATTCACAAAAACGTGAGCGCTATCACAAAACATGTACGTACATACAGTTTTAACAAACGTAACAGTTCATTGTTTATTGTACTCCTTAACAATATTTTGTGAAGTACTCAAGAGATATGGCCTTATGATATGTAATCGAATTCCTTTAGGCCTCTGATCTGTCAAGCGGTAGCAGGACTACCATTAAGAATTGTTAACTTTTTTCAGGACGACACAATCAGCCTAATGATAATAATCAGCGGTTCAAAACAACTGCAACTGCCCGCCCTTCAAGCGCCTGAAATCGCCCGTGTTCATTTCATGAGGCGTTTCATTCAATCCATATTTGCGACAGTATAGCTTAAACTGGTCTTTAATCAGCTCTGCAAATTTTCCGTCGCCTACTATTCTATTCCCAAAACGGCTGTCATTTACATGCCCCTCATGACACTCACTTATCAGGTTCCAGACCTTCTCCGCCCTGTCGGGAAAAGCCTTGTGCAACCAGTCATGAAAAATACCACCTATAGCCCCGTTCAGCCGCACCACTGTATAGCCCGCCCATTTGGCCCCTGCCTCCGATGCCGCTTTCAGCACATCATGCATATGATTATCATTCAGCCCCGGTATGATAGGCGCATTCATAATACCCGTTGGTATGCCATTCTCAGCCAAAGTACGTACTACGTTCAAGCGTGATTTATAAGAAGCTGTCCTTGGTTCCATCTTCCGCCTCAATTCCTCATCCAGCGATGTAATAGAAGTAAACACCCTTACCAAATTCCGCTTCGCCAGTTCCTTCAAAATATCCAGGTCACGCAACACCAAAGCATTCTTGGTGAGTATGCCCACGGGGTTACGAAAATCAAGACATATCTCCAGCAGGTGTCTTGTTATTTTCATCTTACGCTCTATGGGCTGATAGCAATCCGTATTGCCAGATAGCGATATAGTGGCAGGCTGCCAGTTCTTATTCTCAAAAAATTTACGCAACAATGCAGGTGCATTCTTCTTCACCACAATGCGACTCTCGAAATCCACACCCGCGCTGTAGCCCCAATACTCATGACTATTCCGCGCATAGCAATAAATACAACCATGCTCGCAACCCTGGTAGGGATTGGCAGAATACATCATACCCACATCAGGGCTCTTCACCTCGTTCACCAGGGTCTTGCTGTTATCTACAATATACTCCGTCTGTCTTTCCTCCTGTTCCCAGTCATCAATAGCTTCCACATGCTCCTGCACATACTCCCCCTTCAGAAACTTGTTCTTAGGGTTATACTGCGCGCCCCTGCCCTTCTCAAAACGATCATTTGCAACTTGATTAATCATAAAAGACCTCCCCTATCCCCTCCAAAGGAGGGGCATTTGTTATTTTTACTGCTTCCCATTGTTGCTCACACTTTCCCGTATTTTCCCATCACTTTCTCATATTTTTCCCATACTTTCTCACGATTTACCCGCCATTTCCTCTGACTCGTGCTAATATAGGTTGTCACTTTTTCTGATAATGTTAAGATAAGTTGTCATCTTCTATATTAAAGGCGAAGACCGCTAAGAAGCGGTACTGACGCCTTAATCTGACCACTAAAAAGCGGTACTGAGGCCTTAATCCTCTTCCAAGGCATACTGGTTAAAATTATTGGCATACATATCCTTCACCGATCCGAAACCAATAGCA
>CAIYVS010000649.1 GCA_903929655.1 uncultured Bacteroidota bacterium
ATTCAATCCTTCCCCTATTTCAGAAAGGCCAAAACATGAACCAAATTTTTAATCTCATCTTAATTCAACCATTAATTAATATTTTAGTTGCTATTTATCAATCGCTTTCATATTTTCACATCCCGAGCGCTTTAGGTTTTTCGATTATTCTCCTTACGGTAGTTATCAGACTTATTCTCTATCCTTTTACTGTATCTCAGATTAAGGCTTCTAAAAAAATGCAGGAAATTCAACCTCACATTAATAAGTTAAAAGAGAAGCATAAGGATGATCCAAAGCGAATGCAGCAGGAGCAGCTTTTGCTCTTTAAAGAACACGGGGTCAATCCCGTAGCAGGTTGTTTGCCTAGTCTGGTTCAGATTGTAATTCTGGTGTTCGGATTTTATCCTGCACTGCAAAAGATAATCTCTCTTAAGCCTTCTGAGACAATTTCCATAATAAATAAAATAGTATATTTTGATTTCCTTAAACTGAATCACTCTTGGGATACTACTTTTTTAGGGTTTTCCCTAGGAAAAACCCCAGCAGATCTTTTTAGTAGAGTCGGTTTTTTAATTTTTCTAATTCCTGTTATAACTGCGCTTCTTCAATTTATTCAAACAAAAATGATGATAGTTCCTCCGGTCGATAGTCCCGCTAAGATTAAAGCTCCTGCAATTGTTTGTAACAGTAGTTTTTCACTTCTTGATTTTTTCTTCTCAATATTTTTCATTGAAACTAATATAATTGCATTGCGAATGTATAAATTATCAAGAACTTTATACTTCGAGGCATCTCCTAAATCAACAAATTAACTTATCAACCCTTTACCTCGCTTGCCTTCCAGCCCATTAGCATTTTAATGCCCGCGCCCAGAGCCAATCTCCAAGAAATATTTGGAAACAGCTACCCCGATTTCGTATATTTATGGGCAAATTAGGTCATATATGATTTAATTTTAAATGGTTCTTTGACATCATGTAAACCCAATATACCTTGCATATGTCCGAAACCTTGAAAAAGTCGGACATTTCATGTCCGGTTTTTTTGTTGATTATCAACCATTTAACTCAAAAATGTCCGACATTTTAAAGAATATCCGGACATCGTCTGCCTGACCTGAAGCTCGCGGGGACATTTACAAATCTTTGCGCCTCCGCGTCCCTGTCTGCCGACAGGCAGGTTTGCGGTAAAATCTTCAATAACGGTAAAAACAGGAAACCAAAAACCCGAAAAAGACACCCAAACAGCCCAAAACGGAAACCAAATGTCCCCATTAGGAAGAAAAGCGGAAAAAATATTTCAGGAGGAAAAACGATTACAAACAATTGATAATCAATATAATAAACAATATCAAGCCAATGAAAACAACAAAAAAGCGGAAAAAATTCCAAAAATAGGAAAAGCGGAAAAAGGAAAACTGGAAAAATTTCCATATTGACGTGAGATTGCTTTGTCGTGGCTTCTCGCAGGGCCATGCCATCACTCCGCGCAACTTCTCTCATTGAGGCAAATGAAAAATCATCATAAACGAAATAATGACAAACGCGAGGGACAAAAAAAGACATCCATCGGGCATCATAAAAACATCATTAATAATTGATAATCAATAATTTAAACCAAAATACACCACCCAAAATGCCCGACTTTTTAAAAAAATCAGGAAATCGGGCATGACGATTGAAAAACGAATTTGAGCACATGCAAAGGCACATTTTTGCTATTTACAACTGCACTCAACTTTCATCAGTCGTCCGAAACTATCCCCAATCAATCAGCCAAATTGGAAAACAAGCAAAACGCAGTGCCCCAAGATCGGAGTACCCCACGCAACACGCAGCAGAGCTATCCTTTAGGCATGCGGAGCGATTTGCCTAAAGGTGGCCTTTTCTTTGCTTACTTTCTTTTGGCCAAGCAAAAGAAAGTAAGACTCGCGCGGGATGCCTATCAACCTATTAGGCTCCCAACAAACAAATTATCCAAATAAACCCTAAATTGCATAACAGAAGCGCTTTTTTATATTTATGAAGCATTTATTTTTTGTTGTATTAATGGTATTTATCTGCAATCCGCTGCATTCCTATGCGCAGGGCAGTAATGAGGGGCAACTGGTATGGTATACGGATATCATGAAGGCCATGGCGCAATCGAACGCTACGCATAAACCGATATTTGCATTTTTTACGGGCAGCGACTGGTGCGGCTGGTGCCATAAACTGGAGAACGAGGTTTTTGCCAAAAAGGCTTTTGTGAAATGGGCGCAGGACAAGGTGGTGCTGCTGGAGCTTGATTTTCCGCGTCATAAACAATTGTCGCCGGAACTGACCCAGCAAAATAACAGTTTGCAACAGGCTTTCCAGGTGCAGGGTTACCCTACGGTATGGATGTTTTTTTTGAACAAGGATGCCGCTACCAACAAGATGAATATTTCTCCGTTGGGCTCTACGGGTTATCCCAGCGGGGCAACGCCGGGACGGGAAGAGGTGAAGTTCCTGGAAAATGCCAATGAGATATTGGCTAAGGAAAAGGATCTTAATATAGCCCATTAGTTGCGGATATAGTTTTGGCAGGATGGCTGTGGGTAGGGTGCTAAGGTGTATGAGATAGTTACTATGTCCCGACATTTCTTTTTAATTTAGGTGCTCCTATTACTCAATTCAATAGCTTCCCGATGAAAAAGTTTTTCAAAATTTTCTTTTTAAGTATAGGTGTTGTACTTGTGCTGTTTATTGCTTTCTTTTTCCTGGTGGGGAAACTGGACCATGATGTGATGGAAACAAAGGGTTTCTATGCATCTTCTTATAAAGCGGGTAAGGCGGTTCTGCTGCCATCTTTATTTATAAACGGGGAGCGCTTTTATATTAAGATACCTACTGTGAATGGGGATACGGTATTGGGTTTTGGAGATTCGGGCGGAGGGGTGTCGATGGTGATGCCTGCTACTATTGATAAGCTGGGGCTGCAGGGGAAGGTGAAAAGGGCTTTATTAAAAGGCCTTATGCCTGTAAAATATATTCCCTTTGCTGATATTGTAAAAGATGAGGATATTCCGGCGCCGGTGCATACGGGGGCATGGGTGCTAAGGAGCCCGCTGAGCATGGTGGAGGAGCCTTTTCTGTTTGTGCCGACGATGGATAATGAATTGAAATTTCTGATCCGAAGCATGTCTTTGGACATCTTCCTGGGGCAGAATTTTTTTATGGGTAAGGCCTGGACTTTTGACTATATAAACAGGCAGGTATGGCTGAACACGCCGATAGCTGCGAGCGAGGTGGGCAAGCCGGGTGTGCAGAGAATTGGGTTTAAGAAAAATAAAAATGGTGAAAAGATATTTGGTCACCCAAGTATGTATATAGAGGTGAATGGGGAACTGATAGAGGTATTGTTTGATACCGGGGCTTCGATAGTGCTTTCGGATAGCGGCAAGGTAGCTTTTAATACGCAGGAGAAAACTTTAGGGGGTTCTTTTATTGCCAAATCTATTTTTGATAAATGGAGAAAGCAGCACCCCGAATGGAAATACTATGAGAGGGCGGATATGAGTCGCGATGTGATAGAGGTGCCCAGTGTAAAGATAGGTGGCTACGAGGTAGGCCCGGTGCTGTTTGCCAAACGTGATGATGAAAACTGGTCGGAAGGTATGATACAAACCATGGACAGGGTAGTGAAGGGTGCAATTGGCGGTTCTGCGCTGAAGTATTTGAAAGTGGTTATTGATTATAATGCTGAGCTTATCAGGTTTGAGAAGTAGGGGGCAAATTATTAATACTCTTTAAATCATTTGGAGAGATAAAATACATTCCGTTTTTTTGTTTCATTATGCTGATAGGTGCCCTTGCAAAAGCTTCCGGTTTCTCTAAAGATACCATCAGGTTCTATGAAAAAATAGGCCTGATAGAGTTGCCCAGGCATGCCCGTCGGGATAATAATTACAAAGATTACCCGGATGAGGTATTGCAAACGCTTAGGTCTATCCGAAACTTGAAAGGGCTGGGTTTTACCCTTGAGGAGATACGGGAAATCGTCATACGCAAACAGATGAATGCGCTTGACAGTAATACCGCATTTAAAATTATAGAGCAGAAGATCATACACCTGGATATACAGATAGATAAACTGCTGCTCTATAAAGAACGCCTGATGATGGCACAGATGCAAATGGATGGGGAGACTATCAGTTATATCATCCCATTTGGCGAAATGAAAATGTGTGCCTAATCTACCAACTTATCCACGATGCCATAATCAATAGCCTGCTGAGCGTCCATCCAGTAGTCTTTATCAAAATCGTCTTTAATGCGTTGTATGTCTTTGCCGCAGTTGTCAGCCAGTATGCGTGCTGCTGTCTCTTTTGCTTTGGCTATTTGCCGGGCATGTATCTCTATCTCCCACATGCGGGCGCGAAATTCGCCCATGCTGGGCTGGTGGATCATGACCTCTGCCAATGGGAATATATAGCGATGGCCTTTCTTTCCGGCAGATAAAAGTATAGAAGCCATGGAGGCCGCATAGCCTATACAATAGGTATATACAGGTGCGGAGATGCGCTGCATCATATCATGTATGGCATTGCCGGCGGTTACCATGCCGCCGGGGCTATTGATGTAAAAATGTATGGGTTTACCAGGGTCAACAGAAGAAAGGTAATAAAGTTGTTCTACTATGATGCGGGCATTGTCCTCTTCGACAGCTCCCCATAAAAATATCATGCGTTGTTCCCGCAGGTTGTTATTCTGCACCTGTTGCATGACGTTAGGCTGTTTTGTAAAATCCTGTTCCTGTTCTGTTTTGCTAATTGTATGGTCCTTCATTGTTTTTTTGAGGCAATATAAGGGTGGGAGTATAGTCTAATGTTTGGTGTTTTATGAGTGTTTTTAAAAAAATGGCATTATTTGGCATAGTGGCGCATAAAAAAAATCCCGCCCTTATTAAAGGGACGGGATGAAAATAAATGATCTTAAATGCCTATGACTCAGGGTAAAGAATAGCTACAAATTGGTTTTTGCCATCAAAAAGTTGTTGTGCAGTTTCCTGTATATCTTTTGTAGTCAGTTTGTCTATCCATGCCTCGTAGTTTAATACGTGGTCTTTGTCCTTGCCCCAGAAAAGTACTGATTCCAGCTTGCCCGACCAGTAGCTGTTTTCTCTCAGGTTGGTGCGGTATTTTTCTTTCCACTGGCTCTTTACTTTGTCCAGGTCTTTTAGGTCAGGGCCATTGGTTTTCAAATTTTTGATCTCCTCATTGGCAGCACTTATCAGTTTGTCTACATTCTCCGGGCCACAGGGCAATTGCAGTGCGAGGCTATAACGGGAATAGGGGTCTTTAGATACCTGCGCACGGAAACCACCTCCGTAAATAGCACCCATTTTTTCGCGCAGGTCTTCTATTACTTTTATATTCAGTATTTCTGCAAGTGCCTGTGCTTTCAGTTCCAGGTCTTCGGAGTAGGGGATTGGGCCATAATAGTTAGCGACGATCATGCTCTTTTTCTCTTTGCCTTTATAATATTTTATGGTATGGCTGCCTTCTACCGGGCGCAGGCCATTGTCCTTAATGCCCGGGGTCTTATTAGCGGCAGGTATGCTGCCTATATAAGTTTCGATAAGCGGCAGGGCTTCTTCGGGTTTAATATTGCCCGTAATGAAGAACTGGTATCCATCGGCATTGCTGAACTCGTTGCGATAGACGGCTAATGCGCCATCAAGGCTCAGATTGTCGAAATCTCTTTGTTTGGGTATTATCATTCTTGCAAGCGGGCTATTGTTATACAGCACCCGGATCATTGTGTCGATGAAGGAGGCCTGGGGATTGGAGCTCATAAATTGCACCATGCTGATTTGCTTTTCCTTAAAAGCTTTGAAGAGGTCTTCATCTTTGCGTGGTTGTTCCATATTCAGGTATAAAAGCTGCAACATGCTCTCAAAATCCTTAACAGTGCTTGTGCCGGAGATGTCATCGCTCACGTCAGAAATGTTCATGCTTACAGATACACTTTTGCCTGCAAGCACTTTATCAAGGTCTGAGGGACTGAAGTTGCCTATGCCCATAGCGCCAACAGCCTGTGTTGCAAAATTATAGTTGCTTTTATCGGCAGCGCCATAATTACTGCTGCCGCCTTTTTTAACCGCTCTCAGCAATATTTCATCTGTTTTAAAATCGGTGGGTTTGATGGTTACTTTTATGCCATTGCTTAAGGTATAAGTAGTTGCACCAAAGCCTGCCACTTCTTCTTTAGATACTAATTTACCGGCTGCAGGTTTGCTGCTCATTAAAGATGAGGCAACGCTTTTTTCTTCTGTTTTCTGAGGGTTTTGTTTCAGGCCTTTTTCAGTCATGGCAAGCAGTTCTGCATCGCCAGGAAGTTTTACGTCTGCTTTATCAGGACCTGTTACCAGGGCAAAGATGTTGGGGTTTTTCATCCATTTTGTTACCATTCCATCCAAGTCGGCAAGTTTAATGCCCGGCAAATATTTCTGGTAATATGAATATTCATTCCCGATGCCCGGAAAAGGTTCGTGCTCTGTATAATTACGTATATATTCATCTACATAATTTTTGCTTTCGGTGGTGGCACGCTCGTTATAGATTTTCTCGATATTGCTCATCAGGTCTTTCTTAACACGTGCCAGTTCATTTTCTGTAAAGCCATATTTTTTAGCTTTTATCATTTCGCCTGTTACGGCATCGATGGCTTTCTGTGTATTATCCTTTCCAAAAACAGCGAATGCACTGAAACATTCATAGCCGTGAACAAGATCATCGAAACTAAGTCCGGCAAAAATGAAAGGAGGATTAGTGCCCTGAGCAAGATCGTTAAGGCGCTGATTGATCATTTGTATCACAATGTCGCGCTTCATGTCGTTCACGTAATCTTCTATGGTAACCTGTTCGTGCTTTTTGGTGTAGGGGTACATGATCTGTAGGATGGTATTGGTAGCCTCCTTGTCCGTAACTACCATAGCTTCAGGTTTCAGGCGTGGTTTTACATCTGCATAGAACCTTTTCTTTTCATTTGCAGGATTGCTGAGGCCGCCAAAATGTTCCGTTATCATTTTTAGTGCGGTTTCTTTGTCAATATCACCCACAACCACTACGGCTTCCAGATCGGGCCTGTACCAGTCGGTATAAAAACGGCGTATGGTCTCGTATTTGAAAGTTTTAAGTATGCTATCCTTGCCAATTGGTAAACGTTCGGCATATAAGGAACCTGAGGCGAGTTTTGGAAAGTATTTGTTCAGCATCCTCATTTGTGCACCTTTGCCCAGGCGGCTTTCTTCCAATACAACACCACGTTCTTCATCAATATCCTTATCAGTCAGCAAGGCATTATGAGCCCAGTCTTCAATGATCTGGAACCCTTTTTCAAGATTGCCGGGCTTATCTGTAGGGATAGGTAAAATATATTCTGTTCTATCGAAACCGGTATTTGCATTAAGGTCTGCACCAAACTGAACGCCAATGGACTGTAAATAGCTTACCAGGTCGTTTTTCTGGAAGTTCTTAGTGCCATTAAAATTCATATGTTCCATAAAATGGGCCAGGCCTAGTTGCTCTTTATCTTCCAGAATGGAACCGGCATTTACCACCAGGCGCAGTTCTACTTTCTTTTCAGGTTTGCTGTTGGTGCGTATATAATATACCAGGCCATTGGGTAGGGTGCCTGTCGTTACGTTAGGGTCAACAGGTAATTTTGCTTTGATATCCTGGGCATTTGTAAATGCCGGGAAGGAGAATATCACTATAATAAATGCCAGCAGGCGGCTTTGCATAAGGGATTTTAAATACATATGAAAAGAAATTTGAAACAAAGTAAATGAAAAATAAACAGGCTGAATGTTCTATAAGAGAAATTTAACTTTTGTAAACCTTATACCTAACAATATTATTATATCATTCCTGCCAGAGGAATGGAAATAGTATAATGCCAAGGACGAACACCAGGAAATCGAGCAGGAGCAAGGTGAGCGCGAGGTACCACCAGCCGGGCTGATAAACCGGTGCTATTGCCTTCAGAGCCAGGTTGCTGAGCATCATTAATATGGGTGTTACCAGCGGAAAGCCCAATATGGCCATAAGGGCAGCGTTTTGCTGTGCCCTGGCAGCAATTGCCGACAGGAAAGTGAAAACCGTGGATAAGCTGATGCTGCCCAGGCTGCATATAAGGATAAATAATGTGGTTTGAATGATAGGCCAGCCCAGTAGTACAGAAAATAAAAAAAGACAAACAAAGCTCATTAATAACATTAATATGATGCTATATGTCATTTTGGCCAAAAGAAATGTAGATGGCCTGACGAGGGTAAAATAGTAGCGAAAACGGTTAGGATGCTCCTGTAAAAAGCTTTTTGCCACCGAATTTACGGCAACGAACAATTGGGTGAGCCAAAACAGCGCATTCCATATTTTGGCTTCCGGCTGACCGCTCATCATAAATACCACGAAGACGGTAGCGCCCACGTAGAGCAGCACGCCGAACAAAGTATGCTTCTGTCTCCACTCTATAAGCAGGTCTTTTTGAACCAAAGAAATGAGTTGCTGTAAGGCCATAATAAGCCCAAAGGTATATGATTGAAATTTTTTTTCGAAACAGGTTTGTATATTTTCATTCACTCCGCTATATTTGCACTCCCAAAGCGATAGTTCTTTAAGAAAAATGCGGAAGTAGCTCAGTTGGTAGAGCACGACCTTGCCAAGGTCGGGGTCGCGGGTTCGAGTCTCGTCTTCCGCTCTAAAAAATTCCAAGCCTTGGGTTTGGAATTTTTTATTTAGCCTCAGCCCAACCCTCTCCATCCGCCACGGCGGGACAAGAGGAGCGGGAGAAAGGTTTAAGGAGCCCTGGTGGCGGAATTGGTAGACGCGCAGGACTTAAAATCCTGTATGCAGTAATGCGTGTACGGGTTCAATTCCCGTCTGGGGCACAGGTTTCAGCCGATTCGAAAGAATCGGCTTTTTTGTTAGGTCGAACATAGGTCGAACAAAACGCGCATAAGTTCTTGACTGAAAAATATTTTCTGTTGTTATCTTTGCTTTAGTAAAACGTATCCCATGGAAGTCATCTGCCTCGAAGACGAAGCTTTTTATGCTCTAGTCGAACAGGTATTTCAGCGCATCAAAGAAAAGCAGGCTAAACCGCATGACAAGTGGATTTCGGGAGAAGAAGCCATGCAGAAACTCCGCATCAGCGCAAAGAGCACCTTACAGAAATTACGGGACGAAGGCAAAATTAGGTTTTCCCAGCCGGAAAGGAAACACATATTGTATGATTTGGATTCTATAAATGATTATCTTGAAAAACATGCAAAAAACACTTTTTGACTATGGAAGAAACACCAGCATTATACGTTCGGGGATTTAATCACGGGTACACCTTGGCTAAATATCTCCCCGAGTTACTGGCTAAAATTGTAAAAAAAATCAACCCCAATAGTGACTATATATTAGGCTTCTTTTCAGGTAAAGAAGAATGGGAGTTGGAAAAGGATCGCATTCATCTAGATGAATTAAATCAACTACGAAACCAATCGAAAGACATTGAGCGAGAACTATAATCCCTTTAACGCAAATGGATTTTCAAACATACCCTGATATCTTCAGTACTTTATCTAAAGACCTTAAACCCAAGCCTCGAAAATTAAACGAGTTAGGGGAAATGTTGGAATTAGCCTACCGCTTAATGGAACACCCCTTATTCAGTAGCTTTGGTTATCACGAGGCAATCAAAGATCCATTTTATGAAGTGGTCCACCCGCTGCCAATATTTGTGCTCGCCTGCGCAACCAACGGCTGCGTTACAGATTTTTACTGGCACAGGGCTACCCTTATTTACATCCCACGTAAAAATCCTTCACTGAGCGGCTTTTGCACTTCGTTTTCAAAGCCACCCATCCGTTGGTACTCGCACGGAATGAACTTAGCTCATTCCGTTTTGACGGCGAGCGGCACGGAAGTGATTGCAAAAGATGTTGCAATCACTTTAGGCTCTACACGGCTGTGGGCACCTTTACGCTTTGCTTTTGAAATACAAACTAGCTTTCTAAAAGTAGGATGTGGCACGTACTTATTAGTATAAAACCTTA
>CAIYVS010000650.1 GCA_903929655.1 uncultured Bacteroidota bacterium
GAAAATACCCTTGTATATCATTTTGCTAAACAATACCTTTATCGCTTCGATCTCTGCCCCCCCAATTTAAAAGGGGGAGAATACAGATCCAAAAAAAGTTAAAATAAGGGCTTTAAAAATAGTATAATCTAAAAAAAATATATACTATTGCATCCATAAGGGAGAGAGAGCCTTTAAAACAATTGAAATATGGGAACATGAATACTGTGTGAGAAAAAATAACGTGAAATTAATTTTTTGCAAACCACCATGAAAAACGCAAAAAAAATTTTTAAAAAAAATCTGGGACATTCCCGAATGCGAAAAAATTTATTTTTCGGATTGATATTTATTTTTTGCAGCCATGCATTATCGGCGCAGCAAAACTATGTTATAAACCCAAGTTTGGAACGGTATGATACCTGCCCCGTTTATAATGATAACATAAGGGATGCTAATAATTGGAGTTGCATTGATACTACGGGTATGTATATAAATACATCAGATGGAGAGCCTGAATACTGTAATGTCTGTGATACTTCTTCATTGTCTATAATTCGAATTCCAAGTCTGTCTGTTCATAATTATCCAAGAACAGGTAAGGGAATGGCATTAGTATTGATGTTTTCGGATTCAAGCTTAATCCCTTCACTTTATCAAAGGGATTATTTACAGGGCAGACTCTATAAACCGCTTACGGCAGGGATAAATTATTCCGTAACATTCTACGCACTATTAGACAAATGCCCAAATACAAAGTATGCGGTTAATCGCATAGGGGCTTATTTGGATAATGGTGAAATTGATACAACCATTTACCCCGGCTTGCTGCAAACAGAATATACACCTCAAATTCTAGACACAAATATTATCAGCGATTCAGTAAACTGGACAAAAATTGAAGGTAGTTTTACAGCAAATGGTACTGAAAAATTTATTACAATAGGCGGTTTTTATGGCATAACACAAACAAAGCATACAGTATGCCACCCAAGTGGCGCAGGAGGTGCGTATTATTTAGTTGATGATATAAGCGTAATAGAAAGTAGTCATCTGGCTTTTGCTGGTGATGATACTACTATTGTAAAAGGGGATAGTATTTTCTTGGGCGAGATAGCGCTGCCCTATACTTGGTATCTAAGTAATTCTTCAGGTCTTACATTAATTGACAGCACCAGTGGGGGTATATGGGTAAAGCCTAATAGCACCACAACTTATTATGTCAAGCAAACGCTGAATGGAGCCGTGAGTTGGGATTCAATAAAGGTACAGGTAGTACCCTCATCGGTGAATAAATTACAGAGTACAATGAACAATATACACCTTTATCCAAACCCTGTGCAGAACGAATTGAATATTAGTGGTGCAACAAATTGCACCATTCGTATTTTCGATGTGGTGGGCAGGATGGTTTATCATGGATCGACAAATGGGGAGAAGGACATTATCAACACTAGGAGTTTTGCGAATGGGATTTATTTTTTGCAGCTGATGGATGAAAATGGCGAGAAGGAAATCAGAAAGTTTGTGAAAGAATAACAACGTTGCCTTTATTGAAGATTTTTTAAAAATGTTCTAGTATTTCCCAATGATATACCAAACGCACGGAAAAGTGAATGAAGCGTAACTAAGTTCTGGCGTTTGAAACAGTAATTTACGAAAAAGGCTTTAATGTAGAGCTAGATTGAGGCTCTTTTAGTTTATGTAAATCCTTATTCCTTTCTTCTTAATAGACTCAATATTATTTGGTATATTATTATACCTGCAATTATCCCGAAAAGAAAAACAGCAATTGCTGTCCAAAAAGAAATTGAAAAAAGAGGACTTGAATCATGCCACACTTGATAAAACAATAGACCCAAAGTGGCTAATACCAGAAACAAGGTTAACCAATTCAACCTTTGACCATTATGCAAAGATAGAAGGGTATCAGTCTCGGTCTTTTGTTTCTCTGCATCCAAAACTGCAAATTTTCCGACATAACCGTTTTGATGCCGAATAAACCACCTTCCCTCAAATGTCGTATGAAACGTAGTAGGTCCATTTATATAGCTAATTTGTCTTAAATAGCCATCCTTAGATAACTTTTCAAGTATTTCCATTAATTCAACATTATCAGCAAGCAATACAGGTTTACTTTCATCTTCAAGGAATGTCATTATGGATTCTCTATTTAGCTTCTCCCGTATATCTTCTAATTTAAAATCTCGTTGGTTTACTTCAAACTGCATACCATCGCCCATGTAGATAAATTTCAAAACAGTATCTAATATTTCGTTAGGCAGCATCCAATCAAGTTTCAAATTCAAACATACCAAGTTTTTAGCATTACGTAATATTTTTCTGCAGCCAAATATTAAAGTTCCCCTTGAAAAATATAAGCAGCACTGTATAGTAGTTTTATAGACTAATGTTCAAATATATTGAAATTGAAGATTTTCTAAGGTTACACCTACGATGTCGAAACCCTGTTAATTTAAAGACATCTAAGACAACCCAGGAAACCTTCAGCAAATACTATTTGAACATAGCCTATCGCTATGTTTTTTTATTTTCTAACATTCTCAAACTTTGATAAAAGTTGACTAAACATTATTAATTCCCTCTACTCTTCTTGACATTGGAATCCAGTCCTATAACATAGCAGGCACGAAACATGTCAAGCAGAGGTCTTATTTATCCATTAATTAGGATAAGATGGCTATACTTGAAACCTCGCTTGAAGTATGTGATTTTTGTTTCGCAGCTCACCAATACTACTCAAAAAAACAGCCTTTTGATTTCATCCAAAATAAATGAGTTGCAAAGTGTTCTCTTTGTAGTTCAAACAATGTCATGTGTGTAGATTGCTATCAGCACTCTATGAAGGAACTAAAAGGCAGTATACTTAACAAGTTTGGTATTGCTATATGCAGGAAATGTATTGTTGAATATCGAAGAATAACAGACATTCAACAAAAAATTGAAGCACTGGCTCAAAAACGTATTACGGAAGCACAAGAAAGAATGCGTTCAGATGTTTACATTTTAACCCAATCTCTACAATGCCAAAAGTAATAAACACTATACCGGAATTCTCTTTTTATCTCAAACACGATAGATGCATAACAGAAGGAACATTGATAAATTACAAACAGATGCTCAGATACTTTTGCGACATGTTTGCACAAAAAGAGGCAAAGGA
>CAIYVS010000651.1 GCA_903929655.1 uncultured Bacteroidota bacterium
ATCATTTTTGAGGACTGGCTGAGTAGCTGCTTAATTTTGTTTGTGACTGTGGCTTTTTTGTCTTATGTGAGAAACACTCTCATTTGTTTGGTGTCAATGATGAAATATCAAAACTGGAATCGGGGAAAATACCTGTAATACAGGAATCATTCGTGATTCAGGAGTTGGTACGGGATGTATACGAAGAACTATCCCTGAAGGCAAAAGAAAAGAATATCCAGATGACCTTTAAAAAGGGCACTGAACGCCCATTATGGGTTTATGCCGATAAACAAAAGATCAAGCAGGTATTGGTAAACCTGGTTGAAAATTCCCTGAAATACGGCAATGATAGTGGAACAACTACTACCGGCTGTTACGAGATGGATGACAAACATGTATATATAGAAATATCTGATGATGGACCGGGGATAGCAGAAGAGCACCTGCCTCGCATTTTTGAGCGGTTTTATCGCGCTGACCGTAGCAGGAGCAGGGCCATAGGAGGTACCGGACTCGGACTGGCCATCGTAAAACATATTGTCGAAGCTCATGGGCAAAATGTAAACGCAAGAAGCAAACCCGGCGTAGGCTCCTCTTTTGGCTTCACGTTGGAAAAGTCTGAAGAATAGTGTACAGCTTTGGCAGGGATTTGTATTTTTGCTTCAAACATGAACAAAGCATACCCCGTTTTCCTGCTTGTATTTCTATTATACGGTGCAAATAGCATTTGTGCACAAACAGGGGTATTGGATACACAACAGGATGATAATCAAAATGGTGTAGTTATTCATGCCGATGCCCGCCTGGCAACCCTGATAGCTAAAAAAGGTAAGGGCAGCCCCTACGGAAGTATTAGCTCAGGAAAAGGTTTTCGTGTACAGATCTATAATGGTAACGACCGCAAGGCTGCAATTGCCACCAAGATAGATTTCATGAGGCGTTACCCTAATATTCCTACTTACATGACTTATGTAGCCCCCCATTTCAGGGTTAAAGTAGGCGATTTCCGCACCCACCCCGAAGCTCAGAAACTAAACCATGAATTGATACAGTTTTATTACCCCACCATGATCGTACCAGATATAATTGTCATTAACTCCATACAACAAGATGATTGACCGCATCAAGACAAAAGCTGAAGAGATTTTTCCTGAGATACAAGCTATCCGGCACTATATTCATGCACATCCCGAATTATCATTTAAAGAATATCATACCGCAGAATTTGTTATTGAGAAACTGGCTGACAAGGGTATAAAATATGAAAAAGGCATTGCAGGAACCGGTATAGTGGCATTAATAGAAGGCAGGAACCCATCTAAAAAATGTATAGCCCTGCGTTCCGAACTCGATGCCCTGCCTATCCCCGAAGCTAATGAAGTTCCTTACCGCTCCCTGAATGAAGGCATTATGCATGCCTGCGGGCACGATGTGCATACTTCCTGTTTACTGGGGGCAGCTTATATACTACATGAAATGCGCGATGAACTGGAAGGCACCGTGAAACTGATCTTTCAGCCTGGAGAAGAAAAAAATCCAGGGGGAGCCAGCCTGATGATAGAAGCCGGAGTGCTGGAAAACCCCAAACCCGAAGCCATTTTCGCTTTGCATGTTTATCCTCACCTGCCCAGTGGCACAGTGGGTTTTCGCTCCGGGCAATATATGGCCAGCACAGACGAAATATATATTACCATTGAAGGCAAAGGCGGCCACGCGGCCCTGCCCCATCTCACCATAGACCCCATAGCTATTGCTGCGCAAGTGATAACAGGCTTACAACAAGTGGTATCGCGCAAGTGTAATCCACTAATACCATGCGTACTCAGTTTTGGAAAAATAGCAGGTGGCTTTACTACTAATGTAATACCCGACAAAGTGGAAATAGAAGGCACCTTCAGAACAATGGATGAGAACTGGCGTTATAAAGCACATGACCTGCTGAAAGAATTGGTGCATGATACCTGCAAAGCATATAGGGCCAAAGCAAGTGTTGAAATTTCCGTCGGCTACCCAGCGCTTTTTAATGAGCCTGCGCTTACCACTTTTGCAGAGAGCAAAGCAATAGATTATTTAGGAGTCGAAAATGTAAAGCTGCTGAACCTCCGCATGACAGCTGATGATTTTAGTTTTTACTCCCAACATATTCCCGGTTGCTATTTCCGTCTCGGCACCAGCACCAATAACGAGGAATACACCACACCTGTGCATAATGCCCATTTCAACATTGATGAAAATGCCATGAAAACGGGTATGGGTATGATGGCCTGGCTGGGGGCGAGTTCCTTGAAATAATTTTATAGGAAATATTACTATTTAAAAATAAAATTCATATTTTTATTAGTGAATAATCCCTTTATATGCAGCCCTTAATAAAAAAAATATTGTTTTCATTTTGTTGTATTGTTTTTGCAATAAAGGGATTTGGGCAATTACCTGTGTGTTCAGGGCCGGGGAGTGGATTGATTTATTATGTTGATGCCTATACCACCAACATTTATAACTATGACCCAACACAGCCTATATCGTCTACAAATCCAATCAGTTAACGC
>CAIYVS010000652.1 GCA_903929655.1 uncultured Bacteroidota bacterium
AAATATGTTGTTTGTGTTGAAAATTATCTGCCCATGACATCATAAATCCGAATTAAATCGTTTGCAGCATTTTCAATAACTAATTCATTTTGAACCGGATTAGGATAAACAATTATATCCTTCATGTTTTTTATATTCCTTACACTCACCAATTCCACACTCACCACCACCGTATCATAAGTTGTTATTCCACAAAGCGTTTGTGAGACTATATACATATGGTAGCTACCCACCGTATCATCTTTACACCATATACCTCCATTTAATGTATCTATCAATACACCGTCCCTATACCATTTTATGCCCGGTATGGTTTCATTTCTGCCTAAGAGAAAACTGTCCAAATAGCCCTTATACAAAGTATCTGTACCCCACGCGAAGGCTTTCGTATCACTTTCTATAACACTTATATCATCCACTAAATACAATGCATTTGGGTAAGTGCTAAAACCAGTTGAAACAATATCGGTATTACTATCACTATAAAAATTACCAATAGTAATAAACTTTTCTGTGCCGTTGGCTATAAAGCTACCCTCTATCTTCGTCCAGTTTAGAGTATCAATGATAATGCTGGTATCAAGAGCTTGTAAATATGGAGTATATTCTGTTTGCGGAAGGCCAGGCAGTACAGTTGTATCAATCATTCCATTATCCAGGTATGCACCTATATGATTATTGGCATAATCTGAACCATTTTCCAAGGCTACATAAAAAGTTACACAGTATGATGTACCTGCGGTGAGTGGCTTGTATAAATGCCCTTGTAAGTAATCGCGTAAATAGGAGATAAAATTAGGTAAAGAGAACATTCCCACTTGAGCCATACCATTACCTGTACGTGGATAATGATGAAAATATCCGTTATATGGCACAGCACCTATACCCGTACCACATGTATTAAGGTATTCCGGCTCGCCATCAGATGCATATTGATAGATTTGCGGACTATCAAGGGATTGCCAATAAGTTGCAAATTTTATTTGATCCCCAGAATAAGGACAAGAATCATGCTGTTCCAAACTTGGGTTCAGTACATAATTAACCTGTGCTGCTATCGGGTAACAGCACAGGAGTAATATTGCTATGAAGATTAGGTTTTTCACTACTGAATAACAAACTTTGAAGTGCTATTTTCATTTTCTGTAATCACCTTTAAATAATAAATCCCTTTTGACAGATTCAGGTTTATACCCTTATTAAATTCATTCTTTTGCGGAATAGCCACATCCTTATATATTATCTGTCCAAGACTATTCAATATCTCAATAATTGCTTCTTTACTACCATTAACATTCCCCGAAATTGTAAAGCTTCCGTTGTTTGGATTGGGATACACAGTTACACTATTCTCGTTAAATGATTCATTCTTCACTCCTGATGATACAGAATCCACTTCCACCACCACCGTATCATAAGTAGTAAGCCCACAAAGCGTTTGCGATACTATATAGGTATGATAAGTTCCCAATACACTGTCCTTACACCATATACCGGCGTTCAGCGTATCTATAAGTACACCCTCCCTATACCATTTTATACCCGGTATCGTTTCATTTCTGCCGAGCAAAAAGCTATCTAAATATCCTTTATGCAAGGTATCCGTTCCCCATTCAAAAGCCTTGGTGTCGCTTTCTATGACGCTTATATCATCTACTAAATAGTATGAATTGCCATTACTAATGTTGCCTCGCTGTATGTGGTTCGTGATTGTACTATCAAAAAAATCGCCGATTGTAATAAATCGTTCTGTACCATTAGCAATAAAACTACTCTCTATTTTTGTCCAGTTCAAAGTATCATTAATTACTATTGTGTCTACTGCTTGCGGCGTATATTCTGTTTGCGGTAAGCCGCAATTTAAAGTTGTATCAATTATTCCATTATCAAGATAGGCCCCAATATGATCAATTGAATATTCGGAAATCTTCTCTAAGCACACGTAAAAAGTTACACAATAAGATTTTCCCGCAATAAGCGGTTTGTATAATCGACCTTGCAAATAGTTGTACACAGACGGATAATCAGCCCAATTTGAGTACATTCCAACCTGAGCCATGCCATTACCTGTTCGAGGATAATGGTTAAAAATACTATTTGTAGGAACCTTGATTGGTGACCAAGAAAAAGTATCGCAAGCATTACAATATTCAGGCTTGTCACAATTCAAAGCAATAGCTGTGTCTAACGCGCTCCAATAATATGCAAATCTTATTTGATCCGCAGTATAAGGACAGGTATCATATTTTTCGAGGCTTGGATTCAATACATAATTAACCTGTGCTGTTGTTTGATAACAGCACAAGAGTAATATTGCTATGAAGATTAGGTTTTTCACTA
>CAIYVS010000653.1 GCA_903929655.1 uncultured Bacteroidota bacterium
TATTCAACAGGAACTAATCTAATAAACGCCAATAATTTTAGCTTAAACTCTCCTTTTCAACCCCAACTTACCTGTACTTATTGTGCCTGCTATCCATGGATGTGTCCTACGATATGTAGTTACAACAATGATAAATATCCTGGGGATGAAATATATATTGGCGACTTTGACGGAGACGGGAAAAGCGATATATTGCATTATCATATATCCATGAGTGGTTGCCCAACCCCAATCGGCTCTTCATTTTTTGATCTTTATTACAGTACCGGTACTAGTTTCCACAGGCAAAACTATCAATGGAATAATATTTTCGGAGACCCAAGCATATGGCGAACGAGAATGCTGGC
Organism: uncultured Bacteroidota bacterium; assembly: GCA_903929655.1. Taxonomy (GTDB): domain Bacteria; phylum Bacteroidota; class Bacteroidia; order Chitinophagales; family Chitinophagaceae; genus JABDGU01. Next base: position 348 of record CAIYVS010000653.1, read on the forward strand.
GGATATGAATGGAGATGGCAAGGTTGATCTTACAGCAGCTATAGGATCGTCCAATAATCTCTCAGGCGTAACATGGTGCAATAACCTTCAAACACTCTATTTTGATGCGCAAAGCAGTACTTATGGAAATGAGAAAGTGATAGAAAAAATAGAGGATGGGATGAGCAGGATAACGCAATTTGATTATACGCCCATCACACAGGGTTCCTATATACCAGGCAGCGTCGGCAGCTATCCACTAATCGGAGTGCAGTTCCCTTTACCTGTGGTGAAAACACTCTACGAACCCAATGACAATGGAGGGCAGAACACCCTAACTTATTTCTATCAGGAAGCAAAATTGCACAATGGAGGTAGAGGTTTCCTGGGATTTAAAGACGTATTTGCAGTCAATAATGTACTAAATACCTATTCCCAAAGCGAATACACCATAGATCCTGTTTACAATGTACCCTGGCTGAGCATGGCCAGGACATACATTCCACAAAATTTGACTATTCTTTCTGAAACGGACAATACAGTAGTCTTTAACGGCAGCAATGGTATTTTTACACAGGAATTAAACGAGGTAACAGAAACTACTATGGCGGGTGCTATCAATACCAGCAACTATTATTATGACCACATTAATAATAATGGGGACATTTTACAAACCATTGTTGATGTGAATGGTGTGGAGAACACCACAACAAATACCAGTTATATAAATGGGAGCAGCTTAGTCGCGAACTCTAACTATTCTAAACCCAGCAATGTCAGCTCGACCATTACAAGAACAGGCGAACCTTCGGTTTCGTCTTCGCATGCTTATACATATAATAGTGCCAACTTGCTGAGCGCAGATGTTTTTACAGTAGGGAGCTCAAACCCGGTAAACACAAAGACATATAATTATGATGGCTTTGGCAATATTATATCCAGCACAACCAGTTATGCTGTTTCTCCACCAAAGATCTGTAGCACCGCTTATGACAGCAAAGGCAGGTTCGCGGTATCAAGTAATAATGGCCTGTCTCCGACTGATCCACTATACCAGAGTACGGCGGCAACATTTGATCCTCTCTGGGGCAAGCCTAGCCAGGAGACGGATATAGCAGGTAATAGCACTACACACCAGTATGATGAGTGGGGACGCATTATAAAAACTATACTTCCTCCTAATCCAATGGTCACAAATGTCATTACCACATCATACAATTGGGATATTAACACGAATACTCCTCCTTATACTTTTTGGAATACCTATACCCAATGGAATGCCAATGCCACAATCCATGGCCATAGCGATTCAAAAATATGGTATGACCAACTAGGCAAAGAAACAAAAACGCAGACCGATGGTTATAGCGGGATCCTCACTACTACAAAATCTTATGATAATATAGGCAACCTCAGTGCTGAAACAGCGCCTTACCTGCCTAGTGAAGCACATATGACAACTGCCTATACCTACAATAACCTGAATCTCTTAAACACCAGTACCAATTTTCAGGGAACTACAACTTATACTTATACATTCGGCATCGGCAATACTATTGTGAATACCACAGGGCCTAATGTTCCTTCCTCCAGCCTTAACGGCACCTCTAAGACCAGCGATGCAACAGGGAAAATAACAAGCGCAACCGATGATGGCGGTACCCTGAATTTTGAATATGACAGCTGGGGCAATAAGTTGAATACAAAACAGGCGAGTGGAGCCTACAGCATAACCCTGCTGACCAATGCGTACGACCCATACGGACGCCTCAGCAGCCTTACTAATTATAACGGTAATTGTCAAGGCACCAGCATTAGTAGTTACCAATATGATGACCGGAACAGGGTAACACAAGAAACAGATCCTGTTGGCAATATACACACCTACCAATATGATGATCTGGACCGTATAACACAGAGGGTTGGTACCGGACCAAATGAGGGCACAACCACCTACCAATATTTCGGGGCCGACTTTTATAATAAATTACAGATACTTACTGATTTTAACGGGCGCATAGAAAACTACATCTATAATAGTTATGATGGTTCTTTAAATGCAAAGACCGAAACTTATAATGGCAATGTGGTAGATGCTGAAACTTTTACTTATGATGGTTATGGCCACGTGGCGGAAAAAAAGGGAATCTGGACTGATTTGGGCTATAATTATGATCCCTATGGCAATTTGTACTCGGTTTATGACAATAGTAACCCCTTATGTTGTATATTATGCTAACCAAACAGTGAACGGTTTGGGACAGCCAACCGAATATTCACTTGGAAACGGGCAGATGACGACCAAAAACTACAGCAATGGACAACCTACCCGTTTCACAACCCAGAACATACAGGATATCAGCATGGGGTGGAATAATAGCACGGGCCTGACCCTTGCACACAGGGCAGACAATATTGCAGTTACAAACGAGACTTTTGATTATGATGGCCTATTCAGGTTAAAGAATTATCATGCATCTCCGAACCTTCCAACTAATTGTACATACGATATCACTTCCGGCACGACCAGGGGCAATCTTGAGAAAGACGATGTGGCACCCTTAGGGCTGGGCATTTATAACTATTGGATGCATGAGTTGACCAGTATAAAAGCTGATCCTCCCACTCCTGTGGTTGCAACAATGCAGCAGAACCAGCAGAACATCACCTATACTGGCTTCAGGCAGCCTGCCAGCATAATAGAGGGTAACAGCGAATTGGATTTTACCTCCTACGATGCTGATTACCAGAGAAAGAGCACACAGCTCTTGCAAAACGGAATGCCGGTAGAAACAAGGGAGTATTATGGGGACTGGGAAAGAATAACCAATACGGCAGCACATACAGATTATGTGGTGAATTATATAGGTGGTGGAGACGGAGTCTGTGCCTTGAGTGTTATTGATATTTCAGGTTGTAATATCACTGGCCCGATCACAGTTACGATCCACGCTGCTATAAGGGGGACTTCCAGTTACGTTACCATAAATAATAATTGCCAAGTTACACCGGCGATTTATTATGTATATAAAGACCATCTCGGCTCTTTCCTGACGCTTACAGATGATCAAGGGATTATAAAGGGGCAGCAAAATTTTGACCCCTGGGGCCGCATGCGCAACCCCACAGACTGGAGCTATAACCTTACTACTAATAATTATATACCCATGCCTTCCTGGATGACACGAGGCTTTACAGGCCAGGAGCACTTGCCGGAGTTTAACCTCATTAACTTGAATGCCAGGTTGTATGACCCTATAGTGGGCAGGATGCTGGGCCCAGATAAGAATATACAAGACCCCAATTTCACCCAGGATTACAATTCGTATACTTATGCGAGGAATAATCCGCTAAAGTACACTGACCCCTCTGGAAATGTTTACAAAATAGCATATGATAACCCATCAAATACAAATACGAATTCAAACCAGCAGATTTGGGCATTTGCAATAGGTATTGCATCAATGGGCATTGGAGGCATTGTGGGAGATTATATAGGGGGGATTGCCGGATATGTAATAGGTGGGGCAGTTACCGGTTTTATTGGCGGAGCCGGCAATGCATTGGTAGGGGGAGCAAATATAGGGCAGGCCTTAACTGCCGGGGCTGAAATGGGCGGGATGGCCACCTTATCAACGGGAATCGGCATAGGGCTTGCCTACGGGATGAATTCCTGGAGCCAAGGTGCTAATGGGAACGGAGAGGTTTATGAGTCAGAATCTTCTTCAGGAGGAAAAGCAAATCAACAGGAATATAAAGATGGCTTTAAAATAGCGGATGATTTTAACGGTTCTTATGGTACAGAGTGGGACAAGTTGAAATCTCTAATGAACACCAAACCTGCATATTTGAATAATTATACGGACTATTCAAACGAAGTGGTACCCATTGTGCCTACTGACCAAGGGTATAGTATGAGTCCAAACGGACTTATGATAAGTCCAAAATTGGACTATGTATACGCAACAACGATAGAGGACGGATTAGGCAAATCTACAACATACATGTCAAAATATGCGATAGATTTTATGAGTAAGGACGAATTCTATGGGACCTTAGTGCATGAAATGACTCACGCGTACGACATACATTTGGCCTTCACGTTAGGCTATGACTGGAGTAGTGAACAGCGGCGGCACTGGTCAGAACATGCAGCATTAAGCAATGAGATTAGTTATTATAATAGCATAAATCGTCCTGACCTGACGCAATATATAAAGGATAATTATGTTAAGGAGTTAAGTTGGGGTTCGTGGAGTCGAATAAATAGCTTAGGTTATATACCACCATGGTTAAAATAATAGAAGAAAAATCAATGCCTTATGAAGAGATTTATTTTGTTTTTATTGTGTTGTTTTTTGGCGAAACACACATTTTCTCAAATTCAAAAATATGAATTGTTAGTCCGTGGGAAAGACATAATTATTAAAATGTTCTTACTAAGCGATTCAACCTTTGCTTTTTACAATTCGTGGTTTTCCCATGATATGGCTGGAAATGGACCAGTGATGTTAGGGCATTATATTAGGAATGGTGTGGTACTCGAAATGAAAGATGATAATTCAGCGTATGTTTTTTCTTTTAAAAAGGAAGGCAATCTACTCATCCCAATAAAAACCTTCCCATATATGCTAAAAGATACACTGAAGTCTGATGAAGTATATGCAGCTGAAGAAAGATATATTTATACTTCACGATCACAGGTAAAGACGTGCATATGCGATAAAAGATCTGCAAATATCAGTCCTCAAGGCATTTTTCATCATGATGAATTTCTGTCGTCTCGAAAAGAAGATCGGGGTGATTGGTTCAGTTTCAAAAACGACAAATTTATTTTTTGCCATGCTAATATGCTTATGCTATCCGGTAGATGGAAGACAAAAAATGGAATCGTTATCTTATATGATGAGAACACAGGATCAGTATTGACGGTTAAGTTAATTTCAAAAACAGAGATCTGTTTAATAGATTTCCCAATCAGGAGTTACCGAATTTATTATAAACGATAAAAATAGAAATATTATGATGCGTATTATTCTTTTCAGCATGTTGCTTTTTCATTTTATGCTGGCCGGGCTGGCAGCCAGAGCTCAGGCTACTTCTTGTTATATCATGTATTCTTATGATGCAGCAGGCTACAGAACACAGAGGCAGCTTAATTGCCCTGGCGCTCCCGGCCCCCAATTAAAGCACACAAACGGCCCTAAAACAGGTACAGATAGTACCATAATATCTACAAATGCTACTGTGGCACCTGCCGATACCATCATCGCGAACATCTGCTCACTCTACCCCAATCCTTCGAACGGAGTTTTTAAAGCCGTGCTGAAATACCCGGCACATGAAGCAGATGTTTATATTATGGATGAAAAGGGCGCTGTGATAAGCAGAAAAAAAATGGATGGCACTGAAACTAATTTCGACATCAGACAATATCCACCGGGAGTATATGTGTTGCACCTGAAGGATAAGGACTATGAGTTTGAAGCGAAGGTGGTGAAGGAATAGTACCTCACCCCTAACCCCTCTCCATGCATGGAGAGGGGAAGTATGCCTGTTGAGGGTGCCATTTGGTGTCTTTCTATAAATATATTAAATTTGAAAATAGTTTTATTTAACGCAGGACCCGTCATTTTGTGTGTAACGGAAATGAAGGTCATGAGTAGGAGGCCAAGGTGGTGAAACCGTAAAATATTATATCATGAAATACGTTTGTCTTTTAGCTTTTTTCACTTGCGGCTATTTCAATTTAGGTTTTTGCCAACCCATATTAACAGGAGCAAGTAGTAATCCTGTAGGCGGGGACAAGTTTTTCCTGCATTATTCCGGTAATCAAGCTAATGAAAACAAATCGCCGGGACCTGGCGGTGCCAATGTATTATGGGATCATAGTGACCTCCTCAGTAATGTCATAGACAGTATTTCTTATTCCAGTTGTGAGGGTATGCCGTCTTGCGACCTGTTCCCTGGCTCTAATTTATATTGGCCCGTGAGCGGTTCTGGTTATGCCTTTTATTCCTATTATATCGCCAATAATGACAGTTTCAGTTTTGTCGGATATATAGATACGGCCATTACCTATAACTATATTAGCCAGCATTGGGATACTTCTATTCAAATCACAAACGCAGACTACGATGGAACTACCATGCATTACCCTTTTACTAATAATTCCAATTTCATCATTAATTTTATGACGCAGACTACTGCTACCCCGGATACTTATTATCGTTATGGAAGTGAAAGCTTTACAGGCGACGCCTATGGCACTTTAATACTGCCGTCGGGAACCTTTAATAATGTTTTAAGAGTACATGAAACATTTTTAGGCACGGATTCGCAAATTGTTAATGGGATAGCAAGCGCTAGTCACGTGCATGAGGAATATTATTACTGGTATATGCCCAATTTCCATCATTGGCTGTTAAGTATAGAACTAAAGTTCTATTCTGCACCCAGTACTGAAATAGACACATTCGTTACCTATGTAACCGACGGATCGACTGAGGGAGTAGCAGGACAGCGTTTGAAGAAGCCGTATTTGACAGTTTATCCGAATCCGGTGCAGAATGAATTAGTGATAGAGAGTAAAGAGAATGGAATGACAATTAATATTTACAATCTTCTTGGGCAATTACAATACAAGGCGATAGTTGGTCAAAATAAAACAATCATTTCTACAAAAGATTTTGTGATGGGTGTTTATTTTGTGCAGGTGATTTATAGTGATGGGGGTATGGAAGTGAGGAAGGTGGTGAAGGAGTAATATTTAATTGTAAATTCCAAAATCCAATGGGGATTTCTGTTGGGCGGTATATCCATTTCTCAGTCTGGGAGATGACGGGTCAGAGCTCGCCATGATTGCTATGACTTAACCAAATCTTTTTTAACCCAGATTTTGCAGTTGAATAAAATCTGACAGCATGTCGTATTTTTAGGTATGAGTCTTCGCCATCAATATGTAGATCAGCCTGTAACGCCTTGGGGAGGTATGCAGGAGATGAAAA
>CAIYVS010000654.1 GCA_903929655.1 uncultured Bacteroidota bacterium
CTCGATTATTTTTTCCGTAGGATTGTTCTGGTAAAAAATACTGTCCGTAATACTTCCTGAATTATGGACGGTTTGAATCGAAGAATTTTCCAGTTCTTTGATTAATTCGACCGGGAAATCAATAGCATAGGCAATACGTTCCAGCAGATCGTCATCTATTTCAGCTTTCGCTTCGATCTTTGAATAATCCTGTTGAGACAGGTTGAGTTGTGAAGCAACATCCTTTTGTGGAAGCCGGCGAAAACCGCGAAGGCGGGCAATATTGTTACCTAAATGAACCATATAGTTTTTGCATTTAGCAAATAATTTCAGTTTTCAAACACATTGCAAAGCGTAATATACGGCGTAAAATACAACAGTTTCCTTATAAAACTTAATGGAAAAAATTTAGGAATTGTAAAATCCAGTATTACTTTAGCAGCCTGATTTTTAGCAGTATAAAAATACCGTGTTTTCACGGTAGCAGGTTTCAAGAAGACGCTTTACCTTCACACCCTCAATTTTAGGCCAAAGACTTTTAGACAGGCATATTCATTTTTAAATGCATACCGGAGCGGCTAAATAGCTGCTCATACCTTCCGCGCTATCAGGTTTACCCATTCGTCATCCATATCTAAACAATAAATTGTTATCCCATGAAGCAGTTTTATTTTTTCTCCAGGAGAATCTTCATTGTGCTTATTTTTTGCTGTTCCGTTCTAATTACCAAAGGCCAAACCAGCGGGGGGCAAATGACACCAGGCGGGATTTTTGACAGCCTGTTCGATGTCTTTGGAGGCAGGTATGCAATCAGTGATGTTCAAGTCAATGATACGGGAAGCACACCTAAGCATGGCTCTATGGATCGTATAATACCTGTTCCGACCAGCTATTGTTCCGCAGGCTACTTCAGACTTTTTGTCGAGGCAGGTTCGGGAATGGACAGTTTTGCGACCAGCAGCATTCACCTGGCAAGGCTCAATGTCATGTGCCAGGTACTCAACGACCTGCATAATTTAATACAATCTCCATGCGATACCACCGGGCAGAAAGTAAATATCGTAGTGCGCAATATTGTAAACATCAACACCTATACAGGCGTTAATGCATTAGCCTCTCCATTTCTCTATGCGCCTAACTTTTCACCCGCAAGCGGCATTATTGATGGCATGCCCTGGATAACCATTCATAATGGTAAAGACGTGTACAAAAATGTAATTAACCCGATTGGAAGTGCTTCGGGATCAACGTATTTACATGGAGAGCTCGCATTTGATTTCAGTAATTTTACCTGGAATACGAACCTTTTATCGGGGCCCTCCTCGGGGGCGATAGACATGTATAGTATCGCGTTGCATGAGTGCCTCCATATTTTAGGTGTTGGCTCCCTGATTGATTCAAACGGGAGACCAAGACTTACCAACCCCGGTGTATATACTTTTTATTACCGTTACGACCAGTTTTTAAAATCAAGCAGCAGTGGAGGCATTTACTTAATGCAAAATACACCGGGATATAGCTGTAACCCTATGTTACATGATACCTGTGTGGCAACTGCAAGCATGCTCAAACCCAATCCTACAGCCTGTTATGCGGATTCAACCGTTTGCAGCAATGCAATATTTTACGTTGATGGAACCTATACCATTCCCGTATACACACCAAATTGCTGGTCCCGGTCAAGCAGCCTCAGCCATTTGGAAGATGAATGCCTGACGCCGGATCAGAATAACACCTATTTCGTAATGAGTAATACCACCTATCCCGGTGGAGGCCCATTTATTTCTTATAAGCATTATCCCAAGCCGGAAGAACAAAAAATACTCTGTGATATCGGCTACCATGTCAATGGCAGCTATGGCAGCAGCAACGTGATCAATTCTTCGTACACGTATCCAAACGGTTCATGTCCCGGCATTGAGGTAGGAGGTATGAATGACGGCATTGATAGCAATGGCAATTATCTTTTCGTTGTAACTGGCGGTAGTGCGTTAATACTGCATCCCAATGACTTGCTTGTCAACGACCATTTAGCAGATTCGTTTGCCTGTCTTGAAGTGGTTGACCTTTACGGCCCTGGTACTTTGAGTGCAACGTCAGGTAGCAGCGCAAGCAATACGCCTTTTACCTATACGCCAGGCTCATCTTCTTCAGGCATTCAACTATTGCGCTATATTCCAGTCAATAAGGCAACAGGGCATTTCGGGAACATTACCTATGTTTATGTTTTCGTAAATGATCCGAACTGTATCATCGCTGTATGCGATATGGTAGGAAACGGAGGATTTGAAAGTTCTCAAAATTGCGGAAGTTCTTTTACTTCAAGTCCTACACCGAAAATAAACTGTTGGAGTGTTGCATCTTTTGCTTTTGGACTCTATACCGATAATTGTGCGTATTCGCCAATTCCTTTCGTGGGGCAGAACAATGCTACTGTCAATGTACACCCCGGAAGTACGGCTAATCACCATTTTTTGGGATTGGCCGGAAACTATAACCATCCAACGACACCAACATCATTTACAACGAATGCGGTACAGACTACTCTGGCCACTAATCTCCAGAATGGTACAGATTATACTTTGGATTATTGGGCATATGCGGATATAAACCACTATTATAATCTTCCGAGTACGATGTTGTCATTCTGTGTCAGTCAGGGACCCGTGACATTAGGCACTTCCATTTATCCTTTACCTGCCTCACTTACACAAATTGCTGATACTGCGGTAGCCGCTGATTCAAACTGGCATCATTATCTTAAAACATTTACTTACACAGGTACAACAGGATGGCATAATCTTATAGTCTGCAATGCCAGCTACCTGAACCCGAGTTCATATAATACGAGTAGCTACGATGTAAATCTTTATTTAGATGACATCAACCTAAAACCGGCGAACCCTTTGAATTTTTATCCCCCTGATACGATCACCACCTGCGATACTGTTTTTAATCTCAGCCAATATGTGGGCGCCACAGGAGGCACTTTTACAGGAACAGGTGTTGTATATAGCGGCGGGGCGTATAATTTTTACCCAACCCTGACAGGGCCAGGGCCGCAAGCAGTAACATACAACGACACCGATATTTATGGCTGCATCTGGCATATCAACAAGATCATACAGGTGAACTGCTGCAGCATTTCAAGCCTTGCAGTTTCAGTGAGCAGGGATACCGTTTGCGCAGGATCGGGAGATACCCTTACCGCGACAGGGGCAAGCAATTTTAAATGGACTCCCGCTTCTTCTGTGAGTTGTTCAAACTGTTCCTCCACCGTGGCTCATCCAACTGCTACGACTGTGTTTACAGATTCCAGCATTATTTACGGATGCACTTACTACGCTTGGGTTCTTATTACCGTTAGTCCTCTACCCGGCTCAAATATATCATCTTCCGGCCCAACATCTATATGTGTTGGTGCAAGCGATACACTCACCGCTCATCCGGGGCCATCGGGTTATTCATATCTTTGGTTACCGGGAGCAAGCGCCTCTTCTTCGATCATTGTAAATACAGCAAACACGTATAAGGTAATTGTAACCAACACAAGCACCGGATGTTTTGATACTTCTTCGGGAACGGTTATAAGCATCAACCCGGTGCCAACGGTTAACACTGTTTCGAACCAAACAATATGCAACGGAGCAAATACCAGTCCGATAACTTTTTCCGGTCCTGTAAGCGGGACTACATTTAGCTGGACGAACAATACTACTTCCATCGGCCTTGCTGCCAGTGGATCGGGTAATATCGCATCATTCTCAACCGTTAATTCAGGTACCAGTCCGGTAACAGCTACCATTACCGTTACGCCCACTGCTAATGGTTGTTCGGGCACTCCCATTATTTTTACCATAAGCGTTAACCCGATCCCAAGCGTCAATACCATATCTAATATATCAGTCTGCAATGGGGCAAGTACGGGTTCCATATCTTTTTCCGGTGCAGTGAGCGGTTCAGTGTTTAGCTGGGCGAATAATACAAGTTCTATCGGCTTAGGAGCAAGCGGAACAGGCAATATTGCATCCTTCTCAGCTATCAATACTGGCACAAGCCCTATTATTGCTACAATCACGGATACTGCTTCATACACAAATAACGGAGTTACCTGTAAGAGCATAGCGGGCAGTTTTACGATCACCGTCAACCCAACGCCCGTTGCTACGATTACCCAGGCAGGAAATGACACGATATGTACAGGCAGCAGTTTTACCTTAAATGCTAATCCAAGCGGGACAGGATACACCTATCAATGGCAAAAAAACAGTACAGCTATTTCGGGGGCCACAAGTTCAAGCTTAGTTGTGAATTCTGCAGGTACTTATACGGTAACTGTAAAAAATTCATATCTCTGCTCTAACACGTCCTCCGCAACAAATATTTTCATTATATCCGTGCCAATTGATTCCATCGCAAGCAGCGGGCCTGCAACCATATGCCAGGGAGATGTTGTAATCATGAACGACGCAGGCACAAATTCTGCAAGCCGCATCCAGTGGCTGTTGAGCGGCAGTATAATTTCAGGCGCAACAAGCTCTCCCTATACGAGCGGTACTGCGGGGGTGTACAGAATTATTGGTATCAACGGAAATCATTGCCGCGATACATCGGGTAATTTTACTATTACTGTAATACCCTCGTTTACGGCAAGCATTTCACCAGGTTCCCACAGGGATACAGTTTGTTACGGAAGCACCGATACATTTTTTGCGTATCCCCGCGGCGGCGGATATACCTATGAATGGCAGGTAAATACCGGAAGCGGTTTTGTTGATATAGCTTCAAGCCCGGTATCCTATTCAGAAAATGATTCCAATCTTGTTTTTACTGGCTATTCCGGCACATACCAGGTTATTGTGCATAGTGCGGCATTGTCGTATTGCCAAAGCCAATCCGATACCGTACACATTAGCGTTTTGGATTCTGCGCTTAATTGTCCCTGCTCCGCATTCAACGGCGGCTTTCATTCCATTTCAGGTTCAACATTTGCCGTGAGCAGTTTTGTATCGGGGAATAAATATTATATCGCTAACGATGTTACCTTGACCGGAACGGGAACGGCAACCGACGTATATATTTCAGTAGCTTCCGGTGTTACAATTTATATTGATGCGGGTGCCAGTATTACTTTTAGCGGTAGCCGTATTTTTTCGGGTTGTGGCAGCGGATGGGACGGGATCGTGCTGAACTATGGGGCTACACAATCGGCGCAACTGTTTCTTACGAACCAGACTTTGATAGAAAATGCGTTTGTTGCTGTAAGTATTGATTCTGCCAGGGGCAGCTCGCTTGTATTCAAAGCGCAGAATTGCGTATTTAACAGCAATAGCGAAGGGATAACGATTTCCAATGATACCCTGAATGATCCAAACAGCCATTATAGCATTGCAGGCAATGTATTTACCAGCAGGCAGGGCATTGCTGCTGATTACAAAACCTGGGCTTCAACTACCTTACTGAAATCAGCAACAGGCGGCAACGGGTACGCTGTACCGTTTTATATTGACAGTGCCTACCTTCCGGCTGATTCCAGCGGATGGGGCATCAGCCTGTCACGGGTAGGTGGCTCAGGCAGCACTTATGATCTGCAAATTGGAGATAATACAAGTCTTCAAAACAGGAACCTGTTTGATAACCAGGCGTATGGTATCTATAGTAGCCAGGCAAATACGGCATCTGTAAATAATGCCTTTACGAAATGTAATTATGATGGCATCTATTCCGAATGTTATGTGCCATGTCTATATTTCCCTGTCGGCCCCGGAGCTTTTTATGGCCAATTGAAAGTATGGAATAACGGGGGTGCGTACAATAACCGTTTTTATGATTGCCATACAGGTGTGGAAGTAAATGGAATATACGAAGTGATATGCCGGAACACCTATATGATCAGCAGCCACACAACGGCCACGCTTGCTGATTCAGCAGCGCAGAATTATGGCTATAATATAAGCACCGACGGTACAAGTATTGCAGACATCAGTTATGACACGGTTGTAAACATAAGCAATGGCATAATATTGAAAACGATGCTGGGCGGCTCATTCGGGACGCTTGATCTGCCGCAGACGTCTGTTAACCATAATGAGATACGGGCAACGTTGCCGGGCAAACCCTATGATACCAGCCTGCACCCCAACCGTTATGTGCAAAACGGCATACAGGTGGCTAACGTGCTGCTGCTGCCCAATACCTACCAGGGCAATAAAGTAAGTATTAACAACAACCGCACGATGGATGTGTACAATGGCATCCTGGCCCAAGACCTGCAAGCGCAAAATGTAACTACGGATACCAATAATATTGTGCTGGTGAAAGATTCGTTACATGCAAGCCAGTACGGGATACAACATGCGAACTGTATTGAGGATACTATTACAGATAACCCTAATGTACATGGCCTCAATATTATGGGCAATGGCAGTATTGTGGATAGTGTGAGGGCATTTTTAGTAAACAGTAGCAGCGCTTATATTACCTGTAACTATGAAGATAGCGTAGGCAGGGGTTTTGAATTTACAGGGCCAAGCAGCGGCACGACCTGGATAAGCAATACGATGGATAGCAACCTGAAAGGATATGTATTGAATAATAACGGCGTGATAGGACAACAAGGCGCATCGGGATATCCGATGGGCAATGTATGGGACGGCTTTTGGACTGGTAATTACTGGACTTACCCGATGAACAGTTCTAACCCGATGAATTCCGTATTATGGGTTACTAATTCGCCGACCACATACCCAACCGCAGCATATAATGGATGGACATTCTTCGGTTCAACTACAGCATATGATGTTTCCTTTGGCAATATAAAGACCACAGGTGGTAGTGCGCCTGGCTGCCCCGTGCGCCCGCCACATTCTAATTACCTGGTAGCTCAGCAGGAAAATATAGCATTGGGTAATGTTGATTATGGAACGACCAATACCGCGATCAGCACCTGGATAGGACAATACAAGTTATGGCAAACATTGCAGGTGGACAATTCCCTGGCTACGAGTTCTTCAATATTGTCGGAGTTTCAAACGATGGCTGAAAGCAGTCGTTTTGGCTATATAAGCGTCATTGAAAAATATATAGCAACTGGCGACCTGGCAGATGCAACAAGCATGCTGAGTACCTGCCCGACAGCCGCGCCCCAATACGACCCTATAACCGGGGTTGTGGTGGCAGATTCTGCCGGGGCTACCCATGTAGTGGCCAATTACATGAAATTTTATAGGATTTTGGTTAACTACATGGATGGCACTATAACTAATGATAACAAGGATAGCCTGATTGCACTGGCAAATTTATGCCCTATGCTAAATGGCACGGTGGTATACCAGGCAAGGGCTCTGTATGCAATGCTGTTTAAAACGGCGCTGGTATTTAATGACGAAATGTGTAATGAAAGCCATAGAGGAAAAGAAACCAATAATACCCAGGCAATTACCAACTCGTCCCCCGAGCAGCTAAATTTAACGTTGCAAAATCAGGATTACGGTCTATATCCCAATCCCAATAATGGGAACATGGTAATAATGCAAAAAGTAGCGGACGAAACCCCTGTTAAGGTGGATGTGGTGGACGCTGAGGGGAAAAGCATTTATAAAGTTGACATGAAGTTTACGGCAAACAGGGCGCCACTTAATTTGCAGAGTCTGACACCAGGCCTTTATGTTGTACATTTGCAGGA
>CAIYVS010000655.1 GCA_903929655.1 uncultured Bacteroidota bacterium
ATATCCCGAATCCGCAAGCGTCATATTGGCCCTGTCGCTATGCTGGTTGCTATCTGTAAAATTATTCGGCCCTGTCCATTGCCAGCTTAGCCCGTTGCTGGTACTGCCTGCACTTAGTTGCAAACTATCTCCTTTGCACAAAGGGCTGTTACTGCTTAAAGTTAGTGCTGGGATGGGCACATAAATAACGTGTATAGTATCCGTACCTGAGCCTCCGCAAGGGAAGGTAGCGTTGCTGCTCAGCAGTATAGTTGAATTGGCAGTAGTAGTAATGCTCACAGTGTCGCCGCTGCCAGTAATAGTTGCTGGCCCGCTCAGCACAGACCAGGTAAAACTGCCCATACCCGTAGCATATACCGTATCAGCGGCCCCGCCGCTGCAATAATACAGCGTATCTGAGCTGGCCTCCACATTGCTGAAAGCAGAACCTGCATAAGATGACAAGTCATGTATATTACTAAAAATACCACTTGCTGAAACAACGCTGCAATAAATGGTATGACCTATCAGTACCCCTTTCCATAGGCTGCTATTATAATTAAAATAAATTTTATTTCCGATAATAGCAAAGCCCTGAGAATAATTTACAGCTGTAGTTGGCCCACCACTAATAGCAAATGAATCAACAAGGGTGCCACTTGTATCATATTTAAACAAATTTTGTGGTACAGAATTTGCCGCAGCGCCTATTAATAAATAAAAATTGCCTGCGCAATCCACAGCAATATCACCATTATCCGCTCTGTTAGTCACATTATTTAATAAAACCGCGGCATTGCCAGAACCATTATATTTATAAACATAATGTATTGCCGGATTGAAAGAAAAAATATGCCCACCGCCCGCGCTAGTAGTGATTGCTCCGCCCGCTCCATGGTTTGTATTCACCCAAGCGTTGCCATCATAATAAGCATAATGATTTGCTGTCGTAGGCAAGAGTATTGTATAAAAGGTCGGAGAGGGCGTGCTTGCATCCAGGTTATCACTCGCCGCTATCAAATAACCATTTACATTGGATGGAAATTGAATTGAATTTAAGGACGGATTGGTTGGCGAAATAGGCAATATAGGATTAAAATTATAAAGACTATTTGCGCTTACAATATATAGTAACCTACTATTGGGGCCAGTGGTGCTAGGTAGCTGGGCATATAAAGAATCTTCCCAAAACCCTCCGTGAGAGAAGATAAAGAAGAAAAGAAAAAAGAAAAACCTCTTACAGGCCTTCTCAGGTAGAGGGCTTAGGAAAGAAAAAAAATGTAAAAATGCTTTCATAAACATGATGATTTTATAAAATAAAGGTAAACACATAAATAATACAAAACTGCGACAAGTTTTTATTACCTGCCGCAGTTTTTTAAATCTTGACCTATTCTTTTATCAGTTTGTTTGTTTTTACTTCTGTGCCATCTTCATACATATGCCCCGCTAGCGCAAGAATGCCGTCGGGCTTTGTGCATAGCGTTCTTGTGCCAGAAGCTACACAAACAACACGCAGTTTAGCTTCTCCTCTCCTTTGTCATAC
Organism: uncultured Bacteroidota bacterium; assembly: GCA_903929655.1. GTDB lineage: Bacteria > Bacteroidota > Bacteroidia > Chitinophagales > Chitinophagaceae > JABDGU01. Next base: position 1,526 of record CAIYVS010000655.1, read on the forward strand.
AGAGCCAGTCGAAGTAGGCCGGGAGAGGTCCCCTTTTTAGCCTTTGCAGGTCTTCCCTCAACTGCCGTTGTCGGTATGTAGGGCGGCTGGATGCATGAGCAATACCGACAACCATAGCATAGCCTCCAGCTTGCCTTTCAGCCCACTAACATTTTAACACCCGCGCCCAGAGCCACTTTCAAAAAAAAATTTGGATTCGCCCCTTTCACGATAGTATATTTGGTGTGAATTTCACTAAAATATTAAGGCGAAAATTCATACGTTCTTTGAAATCCTGCTTTTAAAGCCCATTTTACCCCAAAATGTGCAATGAGATGCAATTAAATAATTGATTATCAATTATTTGCATCAAAATCAGTGTACCGAAATTGTGCAACAATGTGCCAGATTTGTGCAACTTTTGTGCAGTTTTTGTGCAACTTTTGTGCAATAATGTGCCATTTTGTGCAACGAACTTGGAAATGGGATATACCCAAAGATTTAAGCTGCAATCCCCATAGCTGTCGGGATAAAAATGGATAAAAAAGCCTGCCCGACCGTACAGGCGGGGATAAACTTCTCTCATGAACACAATTGAAATATCAATTATGCTGTAAATAAATTATTCACATTTTAAGGAACCAAATAAAAGCGCTTGTTTATCGGGGCTGGAAAGTAATAAAACTGATAAAAAGGTGATATTCAACAAACCTACTTACAATTTATTACTCAACTCATTCAACCTTACCCTCTCTTTTGGAGAGGCCGGGCTGAGGCCTCCCTAATGCACCTCATGCATCAGTTTCCTTATCAAAGGTGAAATAATGATAAGCACTATACCTAAAACAAGGGCATAAATAGCAAGCTGCTTATAACCATCTGTATAGGAGATCAGCTTTTCGCTTAGGGATGCTTTTTCATTAACAGTTGCCATGCCTGCACCCAAAATACCTGCTGCATACTGTCCGTAAGCACTCGCCAGGAACCACATGCCCATCATCATGCCGTGCATACGTGCAGGTGCAAGTTTGGTCATAAGAGAGAGGCCGATAGGCGACAAACATAATTCCCCGAAAGTAATGACAAGGTACGCAAGTGTAAAGACGTTTAGCGATGTAATACCATTTGCATCTGCAAAGAAACGGGTATAATAAAATATATAAAAAGCAGCGGCAAGAAATAAAAAACCCAGACCGAATTTGATAACAGTATTAGGCTCCAGCTTACGCTTATAAAGCCATAGCCATAATATACCTATGATGGGGCTGAATATAATTACGAATAAGGAATTAGCGCCATTATTAATTGAATTGGGATTCATTGGTATGCCCAGTACCTCGTGTTTCAGATTGTAGCGTGCAAACAAACTTAAGGAACCTCCTGCCTGCTCAAAAAATGCCCAAAAAGCAATGGAAAAGATAATGAAGATCAATGCCCCGATAAGCTTTTGTCTTTCAATTTTATTGAATTTGAACATTTCATAAATAATATATAAAAGAGCCGCCGGCCCCACTATATACATGAACATGTCTGAATATTCCGACTTTCTTATCAATAACAAAATAAAAGGAATCACCAGTAAAGAACCTGCATACACCATCCACTCATAAGTCCTTTTCTTAGCTGCCGGTACTTTATCCAGAAGCGGTGATAAACCTATAGGGCCAATAGTTTTCCTGGTAAAAACAAAAATCCCCAAACCTATTATCATACCAATACCTGCCAATGAAAAAGCAAGGTTCCATGAATAAGCATCAGCAGCCCATATGCACAAGGCCCCGCCTAATAATGCACCAATATTGATACCTGAATAAAACAAACCGAAACCTGCATCCCTGCGCGGATCGCCTGCTTTATACAAACTGCCCACCATAGTTGAAATATTGGGCTTGAAAAAACCGGTACCCACTATGGTGAAACAAATACCTATATAATAAAGTTCCTTAGGAGAGAAAGCAAGCATAAAACTACCTGCTATCATCAGCATTCCACCCCAGAATATGGACTTCCTGAAACCCAGTATTTTATCTGCAAACAAGCCCCCTACGAATGCCATTGTATATATAAAGGCTTGTATAGCTCCATACTTCAGGTTAGCATCCCTTTCACTCAGCTTTAATTGCTCCACCATGAAAATAGTGAGCATACCGCGCATACCATAAAAAGAAAAACGCTCCCACATTTCTGACAGGAACAGCAACCACAATTGCTTAGGGTACTTTCCTTCAAAATTCTGAATTTCTTCAAGTGTTGGGGTACCTTTTACTAATTCTTCGGGATCCATTTGTTTTATTTTATCATGCCAAAATAATATTTATTTTCAATTACCCTCTTTTCTCACCCATAAAAAAAGTCCCGGATGATCCGGGACTTCAATAAAAATTAGATAAATAAGAGTAAGCCCCTTTAGGGGTTTGGGGTATTACCTCAAACCATGCATCATCTTCAGCATCTTCTTTGAAAGCAGGAATAGCACAATGGCAGCCACACCGGAAAGCAAAACGAATATCATGAAGAAATCATACAGGTTCGTAATTGGGTGACCGAAAAAGCTCGTTGGGTGACCAGCTTCAGGATACAGCTTGCTCAGCATACCCGCAAAATCATTTGCCATAGCATTAGCCAGGAACCATACGCCCATCAGCAAAGAAGCCAGGCGCACAGGAGATAATCGGGCAACCATGGACAAACCAATAGGAGACAAACACAATTCACCAAAAGTATGCAATACGTACATGCCTAAAAGCCAGAACATAGATGCTTTTGTGGCCCCGTCCACACCCTTCACACCCACAGCAATTACAAAATAACCAATACACAAAAGGAACAAACCCATAGCCTGTTTTACAGGAGAGGCAGGTTCCCGGTTTTTCTTACCCAGCTTAGTCCATATAGCCGCAAACACAGGGGCAAACACAATAATGGCCAAAGGGTTTACTGACTGGAACCAGCTTGTAGGCATCTCCCAACCAAATATGTGTCGCTCAGTTTGCTGGTCTGCAAACAAAGTAAGTGAAGCGCCCGCCTGCTCAAAAGCGCTCCAGAAAAAGATAACGAAGAACGCAGCGATATAAATAACAATAATGCGGTCTCGGTCCACTTTGCTGAGCGTAGGGTCTGTTATAATAAATCCCGCTGCAGAAATTGATGTAGAAAAAACCAAGGTACTGATCCAGTTGAAGCCTATGAAATGCATAAATACAAACCATAATGCAGCATATATCACCAGCCAAAGCGCTACCCTGCCCATTGAAAACTCAGGTTTCTTAACCTCAGCAACCATAGAGGCTTGTGTAAGATCTTCTTCCCTGTCCACTGGCACCACTTCTTCCCTTTGCACAGCCTTATTAGGCTTAATACCTATTTGCTGCCCCTCTGCCGTAACAATATATTTATTCTTGAGCATCTGGAACACGATCAGGCCACAAGTCATACCCACGCCGGCAGCAAAAAATCCCCATTTGTAATCTACTTTTTCAGCCAGGCTACCACATATAAGCGGAGAAAAGAACGCACCGAGATTGATACCCATGTAAAATATGGAGAAAGCAGCATCTACCCTTTTATCGCCGGGTGCATACAATTGGTTCACCATAGTGGAAATATTAGGTTTGAAAAGCCCGTTACCTATTACCAGTGCCGTTAACCCTATGACAAACGTTGTTTGGCAAAGAGACATATTGGTATGCACCAGCGATGCACAAAAAAACAGTATGAACTGCCCTATTGCCATTGTAATACCACCGGCCATGATAGATTTTCTGTTACCTAAATAACGATCAGAAATAAAACCACCTATCAATGGGGTCAGGTAAACAAGCGCAGTGAAATTTCCGTATATACCCGACGCAAATTTGGGATCGAAGGTCAGCATTTTGGTCATAAACAATACCAGTATTGCTCTCATACCATAATAACTGAAACGTTCCCACATTTCGGTGAAGAAAAGCACATATAAACCTTTAGGGTGTCCCTTCTGTTGTTCGCTCATATTAAAATTGCTTTTAGCTGATAAGTGTATTTTTAGAGTTCGAAATATACAGGTTTAAAAGTCAAATTTCAAAGAACACAAAACAAATTCCAAAATCCAAATCTCAAATCCCAAATTCCAAAACGGTATAGGGTATTTATTTTAATTTGATAGAGACCATAATTATTTTGACTTTTGACATCTTAATTTTGACTTCGCTAATGAATATATTACTACTCGGTTCCGGGGGGCGCGAATGTGCCATAGCCTGGAAATTGCAGCAAAGCCCGCTTTGCAAGCAATTGTTTATTGCTCCCGGTAATGCGGGCAGTTCTGCATTCGGCAACAATATTTCATTATCAGTAAACGATTTTGAAGGCATTAAACAATTTTGCATAAAAGAACATATTGATATTTTATTTCCCGGCCCTGAAGATCCCCTGGTTGCAGGTATTTATGACTTTTTTAAAAAAGACCCTGAACTAAAACACATTATAGTTGTCGGCCCATCAAAAGAAGGCGCACAACTGGAAGGCAGCAAAGCATTTTCTAAAAAATTCATGCAGAGACATAAGATACCTACTGCCGCTTACCGGGAATTTAATAATGACAATTTCGAAGAAGGCATTGTGTACCTGGAGAACCATATCTTGCCTATAGTATTAAAAGCAGACGGACTGGCAGCAGGTAAAGGGGTGGTAATAGCCCAAAGTACGGATGAGGCAATCAGCACATTTAAATCCATGATTAAGGATGCACAATTTGGAGATGCCAGCAAGACAGTAGTTGTTGAGCAATTTCTGGATGGTATAGAATTATCTGTTTTTGTATTTACAGATGGCACTAATTATGTGCTGCTGCCTGAGGCTAAAGATTATAAACGTATAGGCGAAGGAGATAAAGGCCCAAACACTGGCGGTATGGGTGCTATATCACCTGTGCCTTTTGCCGATGCGACTTTTATGCGTAAAGTAATAGAGCGCATTGTCGAACCTACAGTTAAAGGCTTGAAAGACGAACATATTATTTACCAGGGCATCATTTTTGTTGGTTTGATAAAGGTGGATAATGAGCCCTACGTAATAGAATACAATTGCCGCATGGGCGACCCCGAAACAGAAGTGGTAATGCCCCGCCTGCAAAACGACCTCGTGGAGATGATATTAAAAATGAGTGAGGGCAAACTGAATGAAGTAACTGTGCAGCATGACCCGCGCGCTGCATGTGCTGTGATGCTGGTATCAGAAGGCTATCCCGGCAATTATCCCAAAGGAAGAGTGATGACAGGATTTGAGAAAGTAAAAGACAGCCTGCTTTTTCATGCAGGCACTGCAACAAAAGACAATGCAATAATTACAAATGGAGGCAGGGTAATTGCTATTACATCTTATGGAGGCACAATAAAAAATGCGCTCGCTAAATCATACGAAAATGCTGCCTTGATTGAGTATGAAGGAAAATATTACAGGAGGGATATTGGATGGGAGTTTACGTCTTAAATACTTTATACGCATAAATAAGAAAATACGTATCTTTGTATTATGAAAGCACGTTTGAATATAACTATTGATGAAAGTTTACTAAACGAAATTAAAGCCTATGCATCGGCGAAGCATACCAGCATTTCTGAACTGGTG
>CAIYVS010000656.1 GCA_903929655.1 uncultured Bacteroidota bacterium
CAAAGCATATTTGCAGCAGGATATAGGCAATACATCCCTTTACAGCCTGCTCAAGAAAGAAGGATTTACAGATAATGTGCGCAGGTTTTATCATAAAAGCCTGGCGCAGCTTGCCAAGGTGCAATGGATAGCCGGGCGGGAGGCCGATTATAAACAATGCTTTGCGGCCCATCAATTCAACGAAAAAGCGATCATGGCCGATCTGCTTTATTTCAAATACTATTTTGCCGACCTACACGATATACAATACGATAAGATACTCCTCATCAGCGAAATGGAATTGCTGAGTAAGGACCTGGGAAGAGTACAACCCCAAATGCTCATGTACCGCGATTTTCAAAGCCGCAATATCATGCTGCATAACGACCAGGTTTATTTTATAGATTTTCAGGGCTGCATGCAGGGCCCGCCCCAGTATGATATTGCTTCTTTATTATGGCAGGCAAGGGCACAATTGCCTGATAACTGGAAAGAAGATTTGCTGAACGGTTATATCACCAGTCTTAGCGAATTGCATGTTCCGCGCATGGACGAAATACATTTCCGTCGCGGCTATTCTCAATTTGTATTGCTCCGTTTATTACAGTTATTAGGTGCTTATGGTTTCAGGGGGCTTTTGCAACATAAGGCCCTTTTCATCAGCAGCATATACCCTGCCTTAAAAAGCCTCGAATCATTTCTTTCCGATCACCCCCAGCTCCCGTCCTATCCGGAACTTCGTACCCTGCTCGAAAAAATTTCCTCTAAAGAAATGCAGGATCGTTATTCTCAAAACAAGCAAAGCGAAGGTTCAAAACTCGTCGTGCAGGTATCCAGCTTTTCTTATAAAGAAGGTATGCCTAAAGATAAAGGACCACACGGCGGAGGATATGTATTTGATTGCAGGGCCATTTTAAACCCTGGCCGCTATACTGCTTATAAATATCTTACAGGCAACGATGAAATTGTACGCCAGTTCCTGGAGCGTGAGTCGCGTATGCCCGAATTCATGGACCACATCTATGCATTGGTTTCCTTAAATGTAGAAGATTATCTGGCACGTGGTTTTGAACAACTAAGCGTAGCATTCGGTTGCACCGGCGGGCAACACCGTTCAGTATATGCTGCAGAGCAATTAGCTAATTATTTAAGCAACCGCTATAACGTACCCGTAACTATAACTCATTTAAATGAGAAAAAATGGGTCTTGCAGCCTGAGGAAACTAATTCATAAAAATATAAGGCTGCAAGGAAATTGCAGCCTTATATTTAGTATAAAACAGAAAACGCTCTTACCTGCTCACATAGCCACTGCTGGGAGGCAGTTCAATACTACTCTGGTTCACATTTAAATTGCGTACATCATTCTTTGCAGGCCCGTCATATTGCTTGCTGGGTTTTCCTTTATACGGATTATCCATATTGTCATTAACAATGATGTTGTGATGCCGGTATGGGCCGGTATAAGATAAAGAAGGTTCATCGGCTACAGACTGGCACCGCACAAATATAACCTGGTTAGTACTAGGCAAAGGTGCAGCAAGATGCTTTTGGGCATGTAATTTTCTCAATTCGGCATTTTTTTCCGCCTGGCTGCATATATTATAACCGTTTTTGTAACTGCAAACAGGATAATTCTTTGCAAACTCCGATTCTTTTTGCTGTGCGTTTGCGCTCATATTTATACATCCGAAAATTGCGAGCGACATTAATAGCTTTTTCATGATCTCTGTTTTTTTAACTGTTAATAAATACCATTTCTTCCATTCCTCTTTGAAGTATAAAGTCAAAAAATCCTGCCCGTATTTGTTAAGAGAACGATAAAGGGCTTAGATCATGAATATCAATCAATTAGAGAGATTCGCTATGCAACAGGCATCTGCATACATATATCTTCCACACAATTCAGTGTATTAGTTTCCACACTTTCATGTGTAAAATCAGCGCATCGCAATAGATCGAGAATTTACAGCTTGCCTCCTAAGGAGAATAAGTTCGCGAACCTTTCCAGCTTTTATCTTCTTATAATGCCTATGATGGTTTTGTAAAAAAGGACCTTTAAAAGAGCACAAGAAAAAGGCCTCTTGCCGTCATCTTTTCTATTATATTTTGGAATTACAGGCTAAAATTTATTCATTTTCAGTAATTTTTGTTTTAATATTCGGAAATAACATAATTTTTATAAGCCTATTGTCTTAATCAATTAGATTAGCCCTGAATAATTAAGTATTTTTGTAAAAAATTAATACAGATCATGCTGAAGACAGGAAATACTATAGTGAGTATTTATACGGAAATGACGCCAAACCCGGAAACCATGAAGTTTGTGGCAAACAAACTCCTGTATCCCGGAAAAAGTATTGATTTCCCGGACGAATCAAGCGCTGCTCCTTCTCCGCTGGCAAAAGAATTATTTGCTTTCCCATTCATACGTAGTGTATTTATAGCAAGCAATTTTGTTACCCTTACCAAAACTCCCGACACGCAATGGGATGATGTCATCCCCTCTGTACGCGAGTTTCTGAAACAATACCTCGAAGAAGGCAAGACAGTAATAAATGAAGATCAGGTACCTGTAAAGAAAGATACTAACGTTGTAAGCGGCGATGATAGTGATGTAGTAGTTCGCATTAAGGAATTACTGGAGAACTATGTGAAACCTGCTGTAGAAATGGATGGCGGCGCCATTAGTTTCAAAGGCTATGATAGTGGCACTGTAAAACTCATGTTACAGGGCTCCTGCTCCGGTTGCCCCTCATCTATGATAACCCTTAAGGCCGGCATAGAAGGTATGATGAAACGCATGATACCCGAAGTAAAAGAAGTAGTAGCCGAAGCAGAATAAATTATTTCAATTTCTTTTTCATAAATAAGAAGTCCCGTCCCGGCAACTGCCGGACGGGACTTCTTATTTCTTTATGTATTAATCCTAATGCTGTGTTAGGCTTAATAATAAAAGATCATATCATCATCCAAAAAAGACTGGTTTTGTTTTTTTAGTATCTCGTCGCGCACATTTACCATGCGCTGCCTCAGGTAAAAATCCAAAGCGGGGTTATTATCTGTCAGTAATTCCGAGGGTTCATTGTCAAGCGATATCTTAAAATTTTTCAAAGGGCCTTCGTAGGCAAAATAAAAGTCTTTATGTACTTGCGCTGTATCAAAATCATTCACAGTTCCCTGCGATGCAAGGTACATCACATCACCATCCAGTTTAGGTGCAATAGACCCGAACAACTGGCAATTGTAGCCGGCTGTCTTTATGGTATGATATAAAAGCCTTTGTGCCATACCGCTCTCATTATCTTCTATGCCATCAAACTCAATGAATATTTTGCCATTCTGCGCCAAAAGGCCTTTTAAAGAATTAAAACATTCCAGGCTCAACAAATGAGAAGGTACGTTTTCGCCCAGCAATGCATCAATGATAATGAGATTATACTTTTTTTTACAAATGTTGATATAATGGCGGCCGTCATCTACTATTAAATTACCGGTACCTTTCAGCCCGAAATATTCTTTTGCTAGTTTAGGCAGGCGCCCGTCTATTTCCACAGCATCATACGCAATATTGTGTGCTTCAAATTGTTTGGCAACAGTGCCTCCTCCCAGTCCTATAAGCAAAGCATTACTGCCCTGTGGTAAACAGGATATTACTGCGTTGGTAAACCTGGTATAATAAAGAAAGCTGTAGGAAGGATTGTCCTTATCTATCCACGTTTGCCAGTTATGGTTTACAAGCAGGCTGCGTGTGGTCATAGGATGTCCGTTCGCGTTCGTTTTAAAATCTACGATCTTTATCTGCCCCAGCATACCTTCTTTCTGGTACAGTATATTGAACCTCTCGGTAGAAGGGTTCAGTGCGTTCTTGGTGTAGATGACAGGGGGCATAATAAACAGCAAAACAAGCAGCACCAATATTTTTTGCCCCGGCCTCAGAAACAGGATATTCAAAACAAAAAGAAGCGAACCCGCAACAACGCAGGGAATGGAAATACCGATGAGCGGCACCAGCCAGAAACCGGTAAGTAAAGTAGCAATTACACCGCCAAGCGTAGATATAGCATATACCGATCCCGCTGCCTTGCCCGAACTGCTGTTCTCGCCAATAAGGCTGATGATCAGCGGGCTTACCATACCCATGCCCAAGACCGGTAGCGACAAAAAGCCCAGTTGAGAAATCACTAGGCCCTTAAGAAAACTAAGGTTCAGGGTTTGCTTCATAATGTAGTTGGCCCAAACAGGCATAAGGATCACCAAAGCCGAAGCACATGCAATGATCAGGAACAGAAATTTCTTCCTTTTCTCTATTTCATGATTACCCAGCAGTCCGCCCAGGTAATATCCTATTGTGAGTGCGCCCAGGGTAATAGAAAGCGTCGATGCCCAAACATACAGGGAAGTACCGTAAAAAGGCGCCAGCATTTTGCCCCCAGCCAGTTCAGCCACCATCACGCAACTGCCTTCTATAAAGGAAAGCATCAGTAATTTCTGCAAAGCAGGTATGCCGGTCGTGCTCCTGGCATCTTTCTTATTGTCTTTCAATACAGGAAGTATTTAAAGGTATCAATAATAACATTTTTAACTGGTATTAGCAAAGGCCCCTGGCCTCCTGTTTTCATTAAAACAGAATTTTTAACAGAATTAACCCTAATATCATTTTCAAATATGCAATTCTTTTCATTAACTTTAGGTTCGAAAAATAAAATCTGAACAAATATGAAACGATTACTACTCTTGCTGCCGCTTTGTTTGTCGCTTACTTTTGTATCAAGCGCTCAAAGCATTCCTAACCCCGATTTTGAAAATTGGTCTTCAGCTGTTAGCTACGATCAGCCCGATTCTGGATGGGCTACGTCAAACCCTACCTGTATCGCCAGGTTCGATACAACCAATGTTACCAAAATCTTAGGCGCTTCTGGCAATGCTATAAAACTGCATACTATAGCAAAGACCGTAGCTACTGGTGTAATAGATACACAGGTAGCCTATATAGCCAATACGCGTTTCATGCCGTTTTCCCTAAAGGGTGGCGCTCCTTATGTAGGGCAATTACCATCGCACTTAAACGTAAGTTATATGTGTAATGTTGCAGTTTATGATACTGCTTTTATCATGGTTATATTTAAGAAAAGTGGGCTTATAACTGGCTACACTCCTATCAAGTTCTGGGGCATCCAGTCTTCCTGGAAAGATTCGTCATTTGTAATAAATCCTCCGGTACAAGTGGATTCAGTAATTGTAGCAGTAGTTTCAAGCAATATCCTGGCTAATGCCTATATTAATCCCAATAGCTGGATTGCTGTAGACGAAATGTTTTTTGTAACAACCGGAAATCCGGTTCAGGTGCCCGGCTCCAGTTTCGATAATTTTGCAACACCATCTCCATCCATCGTTCTCCCCACAGGATGGGCTGAAAATGGTGGTGGTTTCGCCTTTGAAGGAGCTACGCAGACAACATCTTTCCAACACGGTGCCTATGGCATGCAGTTAATTTCGGATACTACTGGCGGTTCCAATAGCGGCACAACTCCTGCTTCAACTCAGATCACTTCCGGCTATTTTACACAAAATAATGGTCCTGCAGGTGGCTTGGCTTATACCTATACTGGTGCAGACACACTGTCCGGCTATTATGATTTTTTACCAGTTGGCACTGACACCGCGTCCATAACAGTTGATTTAGAACAAGCCGGTAATATTCCTGTTACAGGATTTCCTAAAACATTTATTATCACTGCAGCTACTTCTACCTACACTCAATTTAAATTAGGCTGGCCTGCTTTAGGGCAAAATCCTGCTACCATGCGTATTGATATTGCATCATCCGGCAAGACACCACAGGCGGGCACTAAGCTGCAAGTTGATAATCTTAGCCTGAAATCACAATCGTTAGCTGTTCAGAATATTAACTGGACCTCAAATGACATCACAGTATATCCTAATCCTGCAAACGATGTGTTGAATATCACGTTCAATGGCTCAACTGCAGGCAATGTAAACGTTAGAATTTATGACATGACAGGAAGGACTTTATTAGCAAATGACTTTGCGTCTAATTCAAACATACGTATCCCTGTATCAAAATTACCTGCAGGAATGTATTTTTATGAAGTAAAGGCAGATGGTTCAACCATCCGCAACAAATTCATTAAACAATAATCAGCTTACCCACATAATAAAGAGGGCCGGTATGATACCGGCCCTCTTTATTTATTATTATTTAACAATAAAAGCGTTCTAATATTCGGCTACCAGTTCTGCAGATTTTGGGCTGGAAGCAAGCTTAGGTGTTTGCACACCTGCAACATCGTGTACCATAGAGCAATTACCGTTGAAAGATGCTTCCGGTTCAATATCAAGTTTGCCAACGGTAAGATTGCCATTGATATTGCATTTTGATTTCAGGCAAAGCATGTCTTTTACAATAACATTGCCAGCAACGGCACCGAAAATATCGGCATTCTGCGCATGAAGGTCACCTTCTATAATTCCTGAAGGGCCTAATACCACTTTTGCATTGCAATAAACATTACCATAGATCTTTCCGTCAATGCGCATATCGTGCTCAGCTTCAATATCGCCTGTCATGCGCATACTGCCGGCAACAGTACTGATGGAGTCAGCAGGGAAAAATCCATACTTGCCTTCACTTTTTGTTTTGTTTCTTGTAAACATATGTTATATGTTTTATATGAACAATTGCTTGGGAAG
>CAIYVS010000657.1 GCA_903929655.1 uncultured Bacteroidota bacterium
CTTTTAAGGTGGAAACAATGACCGAGCATTATTTATTTAATGTATTTTTAATAAATAAAATATTGTCAATTGTTCTGATCCCGTTCATTGTTGTGATTGCTTTTGGTGGGAATGAGTTGGCACAAGCTGCTGTGGTATTGTCTTTTATAGTGATAGGCGTTTTGTTTGTGAACCGCTATGTCAGGTCATGGCAGGTATTCGGTTCGTTTTTTGAATACAGTAAATTCCATTTTTTTACGTACCTTTGCGCCTCGGAATTATTGCCATTGGCAGTATTAATGAAGCTTTTGGTAAGCGGAATGTTATTTTATTAAAAAGATGAGCTGATACCGAAGCGTTATTTAAAACCCGCTTTTTTTAGAAAGATATGGCCAAAACTGTTAGTTCAAAGGGAAAGGCTACCAAGCAAAAGGAACTTAAGGTCAACACTGTTTTGATCACGCAGTCGCGCCCTGATAATGAAAAATCCCCTTATTTTGATCTTGCAAGGAAATTTGAGCTGAAGCTTGAATTTCATCCCTTTATTCGTGTAGAAGGCTTGAGTGGTAAAGAATTCCGCAAACAAAGAATTGATATCGGCGAGTATACTGCAATTATTTTTACAAGTCGTAATTCGGTTGACCACTTTTTCCGTATCTGCGAAGAGCTGAAATTTAAAGTATCGCAGGACATGAAATATTTCTGCATTACTGAGGCCGTTGCATTATATCTTCAAAAATTTATTCTTTACCGTAAACGTAAGGTTTTCTTTTCTGCTGACGGAAGTGTAGATGGCCTTTTAGAAGTGATTGGCAAGCATAAAAACAATGAAAAGTTTATTCTACCCATATCTGATAATGCAAAGAATGAAATTGCGCAATACCTGATAAAACATAATATTACCTTTGTTGAAGCAACGCTTTTCCGCACGGTATCAAATGACATTGCTCCTATCATGAAGAATGAGTTTGATATGATCGTGTTCTTCAGCCCTTATAGCGTGCAGACCTTATTTGACAATTATCCTGATTTTAAGCAAAACGGAACCCTGATCGGTGCTTTTGGGCCTACCACGTCAAAAGCTGTAGAAGATTCGGGTATGAGGCTGGATGTTAAGGCGCCGGTACCTAATGCACCCTCTATGGTGTCTGCATTAGAGAAATATCTTGCTGAAATAAAAAAACCAATTAACTCTTAATTCGGGCATTCATTGTCCTGGACTGCTTATCTACAGACATGCTTGCCGCATGATTCTCATGCTTACCTTTACAAAATGTCGAACAGGCTTATAAAGGAACAGAGTCCGTATTTGTTGCAACATGCCCATAACCCGGTTGATTGGTATCCCTGGTGTGATGAGGCGTTTGAACAAGCTGAAAAAATGAATAAGCCGGTATTGGTAAGCATTGGTTATGCCGCATGCCATTGGTGCCATGTGATGGAAAAGGAAAGCTTTGAAGATGAAGAAGTGGCCGGCTTTATGAATTCTAATTTTATTTGTATCAAGGTGGACAGGGAGGAGCACCCGGATGTGGACCATCTGTATATGGACGCTGTGCAGGCAATGAGCGGTAGTGGCGGATGGCCATTGAATGTTTTTGTGAACAATAAAAAGCAACCGTTTTACGGTGGAACTTATTATCCGCCAAGGCCAGCTTACAACCGTCCTTCCTGGATACAGATACTGGAGTGGATAAGCGGGTTATGGAGGCAACAACAGGATGAGGTAGCCCAACAAGCTGAACAAATGATAAACCACCTTAAACAGGCTTCTGAAGCGGGTTTTACGGGTAGTGGGAAGCCGTGGGATATGAAGACCTGCCAGGAAATGGCAGACACGCTCTTAAAGCAGGCAGATAGGGTATACGGGGGCTTTGGGAATGCCCCTAAATTTCCGGGCACGATGGCAATTAGTTTCCTGCTGGAGCATTATCATTTTACCGGTTATGAGGCAGCATTAAAACAAGCTTTGCTGAGTCTTGATATGATGTTAGAGGGCGGGATTTATGATCAATTAGGCGGAGGTTTTGCAAGATATTCTACTGATGCAAAATGGCTGGCACCTCATTTTGAAAAAATGCTTTATGACAATGCGCTTATCATTTCTTCGCTGTGTGATGCTTACATGATAACAAAAGAAAACCGGTACAAAAATATTATTGAGGAGACTATAGCTTTTACAGAGCGGGAGTTGAAAGATGCTACAGGCGGGTATTACAGCGCTATTGATGCAGACAGCGAAGGTGAGGAAGGGAAATTCTATACATGGACATGGAAAGAGTGGGCAGATGTATTGGGCAAAGAAGATAATGTAGCAAATGCCTATTTTGGGGTAAGTGAAAAAGGTAATTGGGAAGGGACTAATATACTTCATGTTGCAGGCGATATTGAAGACATCGCAATAAGTAATAAATTATCGGCGGAATGGGCGGAAGAACACATCAAAAATGTGAAAAAAAGATTGTTTGCTGAGCGTGAAAAAAGAGTTCGCCCCATCACCGATGACAAAAGTTTATTGTCGTGGAATGCATTGATGAATATTGCGCTGACAAAAACAGGTATTGCGTTGGAAAAAGAAAGCTATTTGCAGAGGGCTACTGAGCATATGCATTGGATGCTGGAAAATTTTAGTAAAAATGATGAGTTGATGCATACCTGGAAGGCAGGACAGGCAAGGATTTCAGCAAACCTGGATGATAAGGCTTACCTCGTTCAGGCCTTGTTGCAATTGGGCAGTGCCAGTGGCAATAATTCATGGGTATTGCTGGCGCATATAATAAGCGAGGACATACTGCAAAATTTCGTACATAAAGACGGCAATTTTTTCTATTATACTTCGGTTGCACAAAATGATACACCTGTGCGAAAAGTTGATGTTTATGATGGGGCGATACCATCTGCAAACGCTGTAATGGCGGGCAACCTGATGTTATTGGGCTTGTGTATGGAGCGAAGTGATATGCATGAGCAAGCGTATGCCATGCTGCAAAAAATAGCTGAAAAAGCTATGCGATATACGTATTCTTTCGGTCATTGGGCTATTCTGCTGCAACGCTATGCTGCAAAGATGAAACTGTTGGTTTGTGCGGGGGCTTATGCGGGCCTTAAAAAGGAGGAATTACAAAAAAACTTCATTCCTCAAGGCTTTATTCTCACTTCAGAAAAAGAAATATCTGATCTCCCTATATTCGAAAATAAGTTTTTAGAAGGTCAAACGTGTATATTTGTTTGTACTGAAGAAGCGTGTTTAAGGCCTGAAAGTGATACAGAAAGGGTGTTAGCGCTTATAAATCAATAAAAAAAACAAAATTCAGAATGCAGGACAGACCAAAGAAAAAGCTTGAAATAATTAACATTTTTTTTCTCGAAACTTGCATTTTTGGAAAAAACTTTAAATATTGTGCAACGGTTTGAAGTAATTATTACGTTAGAACCAGAAATTTTTACTTTATTTGCCTAATAGCAAAAAAAACAATAACAACATTAGTATGAAAAGACTTTCCCTGAAGATCTCAGCTTTAGCCTTACTCGCACTAGCTGCAAGCTGCGGAAAATCGGGTTCTGGAGGCCAGTTAGTGGGAGAACCGAACACTATGAATTATAAGCCTCCTGTACCGCTTGGCATGGTATATGTTCCTTCTGGTGTTTTAAAAATGGGTGCAAGTGACGAAGATGTCAGAGGAAAGAATGACGCGTTGATCAAAACTGCTCAGATGACCGGATTTTACATGGATGCCATGGAAATATCCAATGCAGACTACCGTCAGTTCACCAATTGGGTACGCGACTCAATGGCACATGTACAGTTAGGAGACTTTAAGGACAATGCTGACGGAACACAGCGCCTTGATATGAGCAAACGTATCAATTGGCGTGACCCGGATCTGCAGGACCAGCTGGCTACGTTCTTTATTCCCGCAGAGCAATCAGGCTGGGGTAAAAAGGAATTGAATAATTCCATGTTAACTTACCATTACGAGGTTTTCAATTACGAAGATGCCGCAAGGAATCCTACGCAACCACGTACCAATTTCATTGGTAAGTATGATGTGAAAATCTATCCTGATACGACAGTTTGGGTACGTCAGTTTGCGTATTCTTATAACGAGCCTATTGCATTACAATACAACTGGTTCCCTGCATTTAACAAATATCCTGTTGTAGGTGTTAACTGGAATCAATGTAACGCATTTTGCGATTGGCGTACTCGTCTGTGGAGAACAGAACGTGAGAGAATGCATCAGTATTTTGAAAGCAAATTCACGTTACCCAATGAAATGCAATGGGAATGGGCTGCGCGTGGCGGACGCAACGAAGCTCCTTATCCATGGGGCGGACCTTACCTGGTTAACAAGAAAGGTTGTTACCTGGCTAACTTCAAACCTCAACGTGGTAATTACGCAGCGGACGGCGGTTTATATACTGTACCTGTAGACAGATCGGAAGAGCACCACGTCTGAACTCCAGTCAC
>CAIYVS010000658.1 GCA_903929655.1 uncultured Bacteroidota bacterium
ATTTTTGCACTTTATATACAAAGGCTGCCAATTGGCAGCCTTTGTATATAAAGATATAAGGTAAGATAAAATCTATTAATACCTGTAATGATCAGGTTTGTATGGGCCATTCTTGGGAAGACCAAGATAGTTGGCTTGCTCATCGCTAAGTTCTTCCAGTTCCACACCAATTTTGGCGATATGGAGACGGGCAACTTTTTCATCGAGGTGTTTAGGCAGTACAAATACTTCGTTCTTGTAGCTGCTGTGGTTGGTCCACAATTCTAATTGTGCCAATACCTGGTTGCTGAATGAGTTACTCATTACAAAGCTTGGGTGGCCTGTGGCACAACCCAGGTTCACCAGGCGGCCTTCTGCAAGTACAATTACTTGTTTGTCATCAATGGTATAAAGATCAACCTGTGGTTTGATGGTGTCTTTGGTGTGGCCGTAGTTTTTGTTGAGCCATGCCATATCTATTTCTATATCGAAGTGGCCTATGTTGCAAACTATGGCTTTGTCCTTCATGCTGCGGAAATGTTTTTCCGTGATGAGGTCGCGGCAACCGGATGCTGTAACGATGATGTCTGCTTCTTTAACGGCATCAGTCATTTTCTTTACTTCATAACCGTCCATTGCTGCCTGTAATGCGCAGATGGGATCGATCTCGGTAACGATCACGCGTGCACCTGCACCTTGCAGTGATTGCGCAGAGCCTTTACCTACGTCGCCATAACCACCTACTACTGCTACTTTACCAGCAAACATTATATCGGTAGCGCGGCGTATAGCATCTACGAGGCTTTCTTTGCAACCGTATTTGTTGTCGAATTTGGATTTTGTAACGGAGTCGTTCACGTTGATGGCAGGGATGGGCAATGTGCCTTTCTGCATTCTTTCGTATAAACGGTGAACACCTGTTGTGGTTTCTTCGCTGAGGCCTTTTATGTGCTGGATGAGTTCGGAATAATTGTCGAATACCATATTGGTCAGATCTCCGCCATCATCGAGGATCATATTCAATGGGCGGTCTTCTGAACCGAAGAAGAGTGTTTGCTCTATGCACCAGTCAGCATCCTGCAGACTTTGTCCTTTCCATGCAAAAACGCCAATACCTGCGGCGGCTATTGCTGCGGCGGCATGGTCTTGTGTAGAGAAGATATTGCAGGAACTCCAGCGAACTTCTGCTCCCAGCTCAACGAGTGTTTCGATGAGCACTGCTGTCTGGATGGTCATGTGCAGACAACCTGCTACACGGGCGCCTTTGAGTGGTTTTTTAGGACCATATTCTGCACGGATAGCCATAAGACCGGGCATTTCTGCTTCCGCCAGTTTTATTTCTTTGCGGCCCCATTCTGCCAGGCTGATATCTGCTACTTTATAAGGTAATTTAAAATCAATCTTTGAACGCGTCATCGTGCTCATATTATATATTTATTTTTTGAGTTGGGCAAAGGTAGGATATTAAAATGCAAAATTAAAAAGTCAAAATACCAAAGAACAAATATTAACATTTAGCCCTATAAGGTTTTTAAAAACTCAGCTATTTTATGATCGGTGTCTTTGCTTACGGGAACGAGTGGTAAACGAAGGGTGTTTTTGCAGATCTTCATATGTTCCAGTACACATTTTACGCCTGCGGGATTGCCTTCGGTAAACAAGAGGCCGATACCATTGAGGAGCTTGTAATGAACTTTACGGGCTTTATCGAATTCGTTTACGAGGGCCATATTTACTACTTGCGTAAAGTCTTTTGTGAAGCAGTTGGCTGCTACGGATATAATGCCTTGCATGCCAAGGGCTATTTGTGCAAGAATCAGGTCGTCGTCACCAGAAAGAATGGCGAAATGGGCGGGTGCATTTTTCACCAGTTCCATACATTGTCCCATATTGCCGCTGGCTTCTTTTATGGCTATAATGTGTTTGAATTCACTGGCGAGACGTAATGCAGTGGCGGGCAGTATATTGCTGCTGGTGCGGCCTGGAACGTTGTAAAGGATAATGGGCATTGATGTGGCACCTGCAATGGCTTTGAAGTGCTGGTAAAGACCTTCCTGGCTTGGTTTGTTATAGTAGGGCGCTACGCTTAATATAGCATCTACCCCATCTAATGGGTATGATGTGAGCTGGTGTATGACCTCCTGTGTGTTGTTGCCACCGATGCCGCAGACTATGGGCAAACGTTTATTGCATTTTTTTATGATGAAGGCAAGGACATCCAGCTTTTCATCGGCTGATAATGTTGGGGCTTCTGATGTGGTGCCTAATGCCACGAGGTAGTCTACCCCACCTTTAATTACATGTTCTATGAGATTTTCCAATGCCGGATAATCTACATTCCCGTTGTTGTCGAACGGAGTAATGAGCGCAACTCCTGTTCCACGAAATTTGTGAGTCATATTATTCTTAGTGTACAGTTAACAACGAACAGTTAAGAGTTTGCTATTTATAATTATTATTGTTTTGTTTCTTCAAGTTCCGGTTCCAGTTCATCGTAAAAGCCCATTTTGGAGAATTTATCGATTCTCTGCAGGACGCGTGTTTCAGCATCCAGTTTGTTTAATTCTGCAAGGGTGTTGAGGAGGTATAATTTGAGGGTGGTAGCCATTTCTTCCGGGTTGGAATGTGCCCCGCCTATTGGCTCGGGGATCACACCATCCACGAGTCCGAACTGGCTCATATCGGCTGAGGTGAGTCTTAATTGTTCTGCTGCTTTTTCTTTAAAATTCCAGCTGCGCCAGAGTATGGATGAGCAGGATTCCGGGGAAATAACAGTATACCATGTGTTTTCGAGCATTACTACCCTATCGCCTATGCCTATGCCCAAGGCACCGCCCGATGCGCCCTCGCCAATAATAACGCAGATAACAGGAACTTTGAGGTTCACCATTTCGAAGAGGTTTCGGGCAATGGCTTCTGCTTGTCCGCGTTCTTCGGCTTCGAGACCGGGGTAAGCTCCGGGAGTGTCTATTAATGTAATGACGGGACGATTGAATTTTTCGGCTATCTTCATTACACGCAGTGCTTTGCGGTAACCTTCAGGGTTGGCCATACCGAAGTTGCGCATCTGGCGCATTTTGGTGTTGAGGCCTTTCTGATGGCCTAAAACCATTACGGGCTGACCTTCCAGCTCTGCCATGCCGGCCACTATTGCTTTATCGTCCTTTACCTGGCGGTCTCCGTATATCTCCGTAAAATTTGAGAACATTTTTTCAATATAGTACAGTGTATATGGGCGCTCGGGGTGACGGCTTAATTGCACGCGTTGCCAGGGCGTAAGGTTTTGGTATATCTGTTCGCGGGTTTTTTGTATGGCAAGCTCCAATTCTTTAATACTACTGGTTACGTCTACCTGGTTTTTGGCAGACATTTCCTTCAGTTTACTGATCTGCGCGTACAGATCTTCCAGTGGCTTTTCGAAATCCAGGAACTGCATAAAAAAAGTTTAGGGATACAAAAGTAAGGATAATGAGACGATTTGATTGGAATAGAATGCAATAGTTTAATTATGCTTTTTTATTTATACTAAAAAAGCAAATGAGAAAAAAGATAAAAACATGTTGATGGGGTTGGAGAATTCGGAAAATTGCGCTTATCTTTGCAGCCCCGACGGAAAAAAGGTGTTCTTTTTTCTGAAACTATGGATCGGTAGTTCAGTTGGTTAGAATGCCGCCCTGTCACGGCGGAGGTCGCGGGTTCGAGTCCCGTCCGGTCCGCAAACGTAAGGATTACAGCAATGTGATCCTTACTTGTTTTTACTCAGTTTCACTTTCATGTTATTGATTTTCAGTAATTTATAACACAAGAAATTCCTTATTGCATTTTACCTTTACAAGAGTTGACATTTTCTTAATCGAGTAAAAAATCGAGTAAAAATGTTACTTCCAATCAAACTCATTTGTCTAAGGGATGTTAAGAAGGACGGAACAAGCCTCATATATATCCAGTATTGCCACAGTTCTGAAAAAAGAACTCTCCTAAGCACAGGGATTGCGATACCCCGTACGTATTGGAATAAGAAGAAAGAATGTATAACGAGAGAACTGCCTTCTGAATATGGCATAGTTGAACAGCTTAATCAGAAGCTAAACGATCAGGTACGCCTTATTGAAGATTTAGTAACCCTGGCAGAGAAGGAAGGAGCCAAAGACAAAGGGGCATTTGTTAAACAAGCATTTAAACCAGGTCTTACCATTGAAGCCTTTAAAAGTGAAATGGAGGGTGTAGCAAAAGAGAAAGCCGAACGGGCTACTAATTTATATGCCCAACTGGACGACTATATCGCTTCAAAGGAAAAGAAGGTAAGTAAAGCCACCCTTACCGTCTTTAAAAATGTAAAGGAGCATTTGCAATATTTTGAACACTACAGAAAGAAACGTATAACCTTTGATTCCTTTGATTATGATTTTTACGAATCTTTTGTAGACTTCTTGGCATTTGAATATATCCAACCGCGCCGGAAAGAAAAAACTGTTGGGTTAAAGTTAAATACCATAGGTAAGACTATAAAACAGCTACGAATATTCATTAAGGATAGAGTGCGCAGAAAAATAATTGTACCGATTGATTTGACCGACTTTAAAATTCCTGATGAAGAAACAGACGCGATCTATCTTACCAACGAAGAAATTGAACAAATGTACAAGGCAGACCTATCAAAATATCCTTACTTAATTGAATACCGGAATCTGTTTGTATTAGCTTGCCTCACCGGGTTACGATTTTCTGATTTCTCAACACTCAGGCCGGAGGACTTGCGCAATAACAAGCTGCATAAGAAACAAGAAAAATCAGATCATTGGGTTGTTATCCCGCTACGCGATGAAGCTAAAGAAATTTTTACTGAGCAGTTTAAAGAGAAACTTCCAAAGCTTACAAATGCTGAATTTAACCGCCATATTAAGACCATTGGAAAAATTGCCGGTATCTGCCAACGGATCACTTTCTCATATAAAAAAGGAAATAAAACAATAGATGTGCAAAAGCCAAAATATGATTGGATAACAACGCATACAGCCCGCCGTTCATTCTGTACCAATGAGTTTCTAGCAAAGACACCTGTTAAACTCATTATGAAATTGAGTGGCCATAAAAATGAGAAAGATTTTTACAGATATATTAGGGTTACTCCCGAAGAAGCGGCCATGAAGATGGAAGAAATATGGATGCAAAGAGGAGGCAATATGAAAGCCTTTTCAGCTACAAAAACAGAATAGCTATTTAGATGCAGGCGTAATCAATTTTTCTATGTCGCTCCATAGAAAAAATACGCGAGACTTAATTTTATATTGTCTCAATATGCCCTCCTTAACCCACGCATGAAGTGTCTGGCGTGATATTTGAAGCATTGTGCATACCTCGTGCGCCTTATACAAAGGCTTCTGCGTCATGCCGGGCACCTCGTAGGCAACAGGCTTTTCAGTCGGGGCTTTGACCTTTTGCAATTCACTGCGAAATAGTTCGCGCATCTTTTCCCACAGTTCTTCCGGCTCGTAGGGAAATAACACTGGGGTGTTTTGATTATTCATAAACAACATTTTTTGTGATTGAAATATTTTAGTTTTCTGAATCCTCGTCCGTATCATAGGTTTCAGCACTGTTACTTTTTTCTTCTTCATTCGGATTCTCATCTCCCTCTACATCATTTTGCGGAGACACTATCCGCTCGTTTCTTTGTTCAACATCTCGTTCCGCACCTCGGTCTATACCACTCCGTATATCCTGCAATTCCTGGAGCGTTACTTGTTCCTTAATGGGATTTTTCTGTTCAACTGTATCGGCTTTACTAACAGGGTCCATGTCAAACCGATTACTTGCTTTACCCCTGCTGGGTCGTGCTGAATTTCGCAGTGATTCAATTGCTGTGAGTTCCTTGTCTTGCTCTGTATTGTCAATACTTCTCCCAAGCTCTCGCATATCCCTCTGCCGTATCTGTTTGAGTTCTTGCAAGGTTTGCTGTTCCTTAAAAGCTTTACCATCCAGCTCTTTCAGCCTATCCATATCAACCCCCAGGCGAGAAAACCTAAATTTCAAACCCTGTTCCGACTGAATTCCCGTCAGCCTACCTGCTCTATAGTAGGCAGAATATCCATGCTCTTTTAAGAGTGAAAGGAAGTGTTGAGTGGAACTTGCCTGGGGGTAGGCCGTTTCGAGACACTCATGTATTAAATTTTTATCTACTGCCCGTTCGTTGCGTTTTATATCGTGTTTTTCATATTTTGTCTTTTCCTGTTTCTTTGACCTGCCATGTTCCGGCAAACTGTGGGATAGCTCTGGGTACTTTTGCTTTTGATACTCTTGTAGCTTAACCTTTACGTCCTCAAATTCTTTTTTGCTTATCCGACTGGATTTTCCGTCCAGTTGGGTAGCTGACATAGCAATATGTAAATGTGTATGCTGCCTATCCAGGTGAACAGAACCAACATAAATATTGTTCTCTCCCCGGAGCCTGATATATTCCTTTGCCATATCCCGAAGTTTGGCTTCGGTTACAAGCTCCTTATCTTTATTACTCCAGGAAATGATCGTATGATGAATACCCGTTTGATCTGACCTTTTATGAATCCTGCCTTTTTCATTCTGTTCCATCTCACGTATAAAGCCATTCAATGACCGCGCCCGCATGTTATGTTTTATGATAAACGGCTCTCCGTTGCTCTGTCCAAACTGTACACTTGGTTCGTTTTGTTTATCCACCTGTTTCGGCAAAAGGTATTTCTGTATATACTCCGTGTAATTATACTCTGGGTACTTGGCTTTTAGATCTGCAAGTATTCTCCCATCCTCAATTTCAGCCTTTATGTAAGCGATATCTTTCTTGTTAAACCGTACCCCTCTTGGTATATATATCTGCCTGTCGTAAACATTGGGTTTGGCATCAGTGATTTCCTGCTCCTTAAAAATATATCGGAAGATATATTTAATGAGTTGGCCGCTACCGCCTGACGCATTTTTCCGTGACAGATTCTTAATGATCACTTTCTAAAAGTTTCGGATTTACTAATTGTTCAATAACATGCTTTTCCAAATCCTCAATTCTTTGCATAAGCGCTATGCCCGTATCAAACGGTACTATTTGCATGTCAAAAAATTCCTCTAGCACGCTGTAGTTCCTTGTAAGAAGTAACTTAATTGCATTAATACTTTCAATATCGGGAACGAGATACCTTTGCGTAACATATGCAAGAGCAGCTTGCTTGATAAAGGCAGTTCTACTTAGTTTGTGCTTCCGTGCACCCTCTGAAATGACTTTCAGTTCCGTATCGGTAAACGATATTGTAAAAGCCTGTTCCTTCTTCCGCTTGTCCTTTCTCCATTGCCTTCTATACAAAGCCCAATATTCTTTTCGCACTTTCTGTATATCCTCATTCGTCCCGTGTTCAAGAATACCAGAGGCTTCAAGAAAGGCGTAGATACCCGTGCGCGTTCTCTGTTTAGTCTTCATTGAACTGAATTAATGGGGGTGTATCAAATATTTTTGTCGGCTTGGGCTGAAACGGCGGTAAGTCGATGAGCCGCATCATAGAAGGGATCATATAAAACGGGGGAGGATCAATTTTGATTAAAGGTCTGTTAGCCACCGCCAAGATCACGTCAGAAGTTTCCCTCGCTTCATTGGGGAGAATTAAATTCCTTGTCCTGCGTGTTCCTGTTTCATCTTCAAATTCGAAAACTCCGCCCAGCTTTGAAAGCTCTTCCGAAACAGCCAAACTTTGCCCGGGCATGTAACATTTAATGCCGCAGTTGTTGAAAATTGTTCTGGCAGTGGCAGAACCGTAGGTGTCAATAAGCTGATTGTAGTCCTGATACACTAAAATTAGACCTACGTTAAATTTTCTCACCTGGCTTATGACCTGTGAAAGTGTATTCAGGGTTAAAAGTGACGCTTCTTCCATGATAAACCACACAGGTTTTTGGTCGTCCTTTGCAGGCAATTTTTCCATAAGGTGCTCCCATAGTTGCTGATAGAAAATACTGCTTAAAATGGAGAAAAATTTAGCGTCTGCGATTTTGCAGGTAAAAAACAATGCCACATTATTTTTCTTAAAATCATCGAAGTTCATAGAGTTGTGGGAAGTAAGACGGGCTACATCGGGGTTAGAGAAGATGGATAAAGCAGCCAAACCCGTGGCTGTGATATTAGTCATGAGCTTAGAATCAAAAGCGGCCACCCCTTTGTATTCCGTGATCAAATTATGGTCTCGGGTAGCCACTACCATGCGGTCTATCGGTGTCGGGTCAAAATTGAGCTGGTTAAGCATTCTCAAAACGGTGCAAAAATTTTGATATTCGGGTGGTGAATACAAGAGTATTCTTCCAAGCAGCGTAATGAGCTTAATGCAAGAAATATTGAAAAATGGGTCCTTTGATACAGGCATTGTACCGTTCACTATTGTTGTTACCACTTTCTGAATACTTGAATGATCGCTTTTGAAGGGGTTGAAATATTGTGAGCAGGCAATGTCAGACGGATTTACGATTTTCACCTCGTGACCAGCCTGTTCCAAGGCTGGCGCGGTGGCTATGAGTTGCCCAGTTGGGTCATTAATAATAAAAACGCAATCGCCCCGCATACGCAGCAAACTATTTATTAATACCTTCGAGGTCTTACCGCTACCGGAATTTCCGAGGCAGATCATGTGGTTAAAACTCTGAGTAACAGAAAAACTTTTATTTCCCACCGCAAACCCAGTGTGCTTCGAACTAAGCACACTGGACGGCTTTTCAAAATCGGCATCAAGCTTTGTCTTTCTTTTATCCCCAGTAAGCCACTCGTAGAGCTGGTAGAGTCCGCCAATGCAGAAAGCGATGAGGAAGAATAACAGTAAGAGTTTCATTTTAGAATATGATGTTCAAGAAATTCACTTATTTTAAGCAGGATGTTGCCCGATATGCGGAGCGTCCACAATAGAATGATGGCAATGATTCTTGCGGCGGCTTTAAAAAAAGCCTGGCAAGTCATAAGAATGAAATTGCCAGACTCTGTATGTTTTTTAGTGCTCATCTCGCTTAATTGAATTGGTTGCTATTGGTTTGGATTGTTACCCTTGCTCCCCGAGATTCTAATAACGATTTATATATCGTTGCCATTTCCAAATATACTTGGTCGTCTATCCTATCTGACGGTTGATACACTAGGTATATTTCTATACCACTCAGATTAGCAGGTAAGGGGCAAGCCATGCTTAATGAATCTGCCACCTTTTCCGGATTGTTTTGCAGTAGCTTTTGGGCAGCGTTGCCGTAACAGGAAAAAATATCCGAATTCTCTCTTAGGTTACTAAATACGATAAGTATTTTGCGAGATGCGCTGCTGTTTGTGAGAGTCTGCAACTCGTGGCTTATCGTTCTAAAACACTCAGAATATGGAAGTGTTCGCAGGTACCGACAATGTTTAACTACGCTATCAATTGTTCCTTCCACTTTAATAAAAAAATCAACGACATTGTTTTCCCGCCCTTCTCCTTCATCCTCAGGATTCACCTTGCCCGGCACTACCCCAGGCAGGCTATATTCAAGAACGGCATTCAACTGTCTATCCGTAATACAGGTAAATCGAAACCGTGCCGCCTGATCCTTATAGTCGGCAAAATCATATAACGCAAGCAGTGGTTTTGATTGCGGATATGGAGAAAGCAGATCAGTAGTATCCACAAGTAAGAAAATGTCAGTCGCAGCTACTTCTTTGACTGCTTCAACTTTCCCGCAAGCATTAAGCAGCATAAGCAGGATTGGCATTAGTATTATTTTCATTGTTTCTATTTTTAAGCATGAGGAAATAAAATTTGAATTGAAATGGAGGCGGGAAGCTGAAAAATTGTGGACATAAGCCATCTGTACGGTATCGCAAGTTCTTGTCTTTATATGCCTCGAATACCTCTTTAGCTAATGTCGTAAGGTGTTCTTCGGTTATACTTGCATATTCGTATTCCGATACGGCCCGGGCCGCTAGTTCTGTCGCTTCTTTATCAATAGCGATTTTCTGTTGCTCTTTTTCTTCTATCCCATCCTCTATGGCAGTTCGCTCGGAAGAAACTTCATCAAAGTGGCGCTCCTGTTTCCGCTCCTCTTCATCTCTATGGTATTTTATGGAAAACCCAAGTACCACGAGGTATAAGAGAAAACTGATACTGGTAAAGAGCCAACCTGAAACGGGGCTTGTGTGAGGTACTGTACCTTGTCTTGTATATGCACTCAGATCAACTGCTTGGTTATAAATGTCAGCACGCATTTGCCCTATGACCGCAAAACCAATGAATGCCGGAATAAGCACTCCGCAATACCGCAATATCATTTGCCCGTCTGATTTGGCTTTTTTAACCCACCCTGCAAGCGCATGGGTGCTCATTCCAATGGCAACCGCAATAGATGCAGAAATGAACAACGCTGTGTAAGCGGGGATTTTTGAATGCCGCAAAACTTCAAAAACATAACAGCCTTCGGTTGCGGAAATTACCCACCGCGCGTATTTGACCCATTTGCTGTCATTTGTCTTAGTGACATTGGAGGTTGTCTCTTTGCCGATCCTTTTCAGTCGTGGCAGTTTGTGCCTGTCATCGAAAATAGCAGCATCTAATTTTGCTATTTTCTGTTTTGCGTCCGCCAGTATTTTTTTAGCGACGGCGATACCGCTTGTTAAGAGGTGGCGTTTCTGGTTGTCTTCAATGAGCGACTGAATGTGTACCTGTATCCTGTTATATACAAACGCTCGAAGCTGTGCTTCATTTACTGGCTGGTCGTGGTGAGCATCTTGTTCACCCTGAAGTTCAACATATGCTGTCAATTCAGCAATAGATTGTTGAATATATTCTTCTTGCTCTTTGTCAGAATATGGGGGAATTTTTAAAGTTTCAATTGGTTTCATTTCATTTTGTTTTATCGTTTAATAAATGAATTTTAATTATCAATCAGTATCTATCTGTTCTATATCCAAAATCGCATACCCTTTCAATCCGTTTTCCGTCGTAATGCAATACAGGATTATGCTCCCCTGAAAAAGTGGTTGTATATCAAAATGGACATCTTTAGGCAGGTATTCCTTTGCAAGATCAAGTTCGCAGTACAGGAGACCATCAATGAAGTAAAAGAGGTGGATATATCCCAATTCTATTGCCTTGCTTAACAAGCAATCGTTTTCTGTTTCTTTATTTTCTTTGGTCATTTTTTTGGTTTTTGAGACTGTTATTAAATAAAAATCCGGTTCACCTTTCGGTGTCCGGTCAGATAAGAACAACATACCACGGGCGGAATACTTGACATTCTATTGTCAAGTATTATACTTCCGCCGCGTGTCCAGTTTGGGTCGAATCTGGTTGGACACCGGGGGCGACTGCATCAAGCAGTTCGCCCTTTTTATATGATGTATCTATGAATTTCTTAAGGTGGGTGCATAAAAAAACATTTTGGTTCTAACAATGGATTGTTACAAGAGCCCAAAATGTTACTTACCTTTACAATCGCTAAAGTGGAAGGGTGTTCACATTTTGGACAATTCTTCTAAAAGTGGGCTACACTGCTAAGGTGGATGCCCACTTTGTTTATAAACTCTGTTCTTACATTTCATTTTCATTTCTCTTTTTACTGGCATTTCTGCCAGGGTATTAAATAAAAAAACCGTAATCCACACTGTGAACTACGGTTACAAAAACTTAAAAACAACTATCTAAATTGCCTTATTATTCCGAATATTGTCAAAACACGACATGTGATAATAATTGGCATAAGATAGCTATGTGGACTTGTAACTGAAGTTCACTTATTCCTCCAACTCTCACCTAGTTGAGTCAAAAGAGGCTTTCGAAAATGATGTTCCGTTGGTTAATACGGCCCTTTCGGGAATTTTTGAAAGTGATTGCTATCTCAAGCAAATCAATATCCGCGTTTTAAAGAACTACAAGTTTGATAAGGCTGGTTTGAAATCATAGACTAGGGCTATGATTCTGTTTTAACTGGTTACTAAAATGATATTTTTATTACTATTTAAGAGTAAGCTTTAAGATTTTTCAACCCTCAGCTCTCTAACATCTGGATTCTTCATCCATACGCTATACAAAAGTATATACAAAAATTCTGAATAAAAAAATATTTTTAAAAATTTATCTAGATACGGAATAAAACTCAATTGGTGTACATTCGCACATCTCTAATGACCGCATTCTCCATTTCATTCTAAATGCAGCCCACGCCCCGGTAAATCGGTGTGAGCCTTCCTTGCTCCGCATAAAATGCGCCAAGCCAAACACCACATGCACAAATAATGATGTCTTTTCAAAGGATCGTGCAAGAGCTGTTTGCCCTTAGCCAAAGTTCCCCGAGAAGGTAACGTTTGACCACGGGTCAGAGAGCATTGGCACATTTGTATGCAGTTCTCTACAGAAGTCTCGCCGCAGCCTACTGTGTCCTGCACAACCAGTGCGCTGTATCTCGTTCCAGGTATTCACTTCATCCCACTTACTCATTGTGCAGTCCACCGGCTGCCTCTTTTGTGCTCGCCTGCGCATCTCGCAAGACAAGTGTTTGTCATGGTTTTTGAGGATATCAAAAACACACGCCAAACATATCCGCCCTTCGTTTTCCTTCTGAAAACTTTACAATTCGGATCTTGCTCGTACTCGCGGAGGCGAGCGGCACAGTGAACGGCAACTTCGCTGCATTCACTTCTGCTAAACGGTTCAAGACTGCTTTACCTTCCGTTACTTTTAGTATTTTAGAGTAATAATCCGATAACATGAATGATACTGATTTGTCTAAAAACGTAGAGACACTTTTCGAAAGGGAGATTTCAAATTATAGGTATTTCTACATGAAGTATTTATTAGTTCATTCGAATAAGAGAACACAGATGTTATCTGAATTAGGTTTATTGTTTACTAAATTAGAGGCAATCGTTCAAACGCCTTCTCTTGCCAATACAACGAAGTATTCCTCAACAATTCCTGAAATTGAAAAATTCATAAGCACTTATTTTAATGAAGAATTGTTAGACAGATTTAACGAAAAACCTAAATACAAAAGCAATTTTGAGATCGGTGATGAAGATGGGTTTTGGAAGAGTTTCGGAAAAATATTGATGTCCTCATTTGAAGAACGAAAACATACAAATTTATCAAGGCTGAATTTTATAACTTTTGTAAAAAAATGTTTAGAGAATTATGGCTTACATCCTTACATTCACCAACGCGACCCAAGAATATTCAAGCGGTATAATATAATTATCGTGTATAAAGAAGAGAGGGTTAAGTATGTGAGTGCACGATCTCTTATTTCACAAAGTAAATTAGAAGAAGAATATCTTGGTCCCTATTATAAAAATAAGCCAATAATTTTAAATGGTACAATCGTTCCTGCGAAAAATATTGTTGAAATAAAGATTACATCCACATTGCTTTGGAATGATGACGAATTTGTACTTTTTTGTGCCATGAAGGATTTAAAGTGGGATACTTGGAAAACTGACACAGTACAATTTTCGAGAAAATGCATCGATGAAACAAATGTACTGTTAATTAATCCTCATGCTGTTAAGGTGCAACCTTCATTTAAAAATAATAGTTTGACTTTTATTAGCCAAACCAGAATAGATGAATTAAAAAAATTGAACTCTTCAAAATTTGATCTTTCGAGATTGGTCAGCTTTTGCGAGGAATTAAATCTAAATTCGACAAACAATGCTGTATTCTCTGTCGTAAATTTGCAAAGAACTATTATTAATTATGTTCCCTCTATTTTTGGTTATAGTTCATTCGGCCAGCTTTTAGCACAATATCCCTTTCCAAAAAGTGTAAAGAAATCTCTCGATAATCTAAATAATTCAATGAAGAATATTGCCGATTATCATAATCATGTACAAGCTAGTGAAACAGATTCCTTACCAACAATGACACAAGTGGATTTTTCCAATGATCTAGATGTTCTATTATCTGAAGTCTGCAAGAAATTGAAGACTCCAGTTGTGCGAAGAAGAAGCAACAAGTAAAATATTACTTTAGCCTAGTTATTTTTTGGCCTTTGCCACAGCAAAGGTATTCACGTCCAGCGCGGCCTGCAAAGTCTGCGCCTGCACCTTGTTTCGTCTTGCCTCCGGTTGTAGCAAAACAATCTCCACCTTTCGTTCCGTCCTGCTTCGCAAATCTGCCGCCACTTCCAGGTAGTATTCTTTGTTGCCTAAAACCTTGCCTGCCGCCCCGTCCGTCTCTTTCTGCTGCTTATCAAAGGCCAATAAGGATTTTTATGCCAAAATAGATTTAATCACAAGTAAAAGCAAAGACTATGACACGAGACACAAACTACTTATCCCGCTTGATGCGCATTTCATGGGATATTCAGAGACAGAAGCGCAACACACGTTCAAAAGCATTAACCCAAGCATGGGCTATTTTCTCAAACGAAGACATTATCGTTTTCTACTTGACGAAAAAGCTTAATCATCATAAGCCAGTACCGCAAAAGGTAATGGGACAGTTTGCTCTTTTCGGTTAATGACTAATAGAACATACCAGAGATAGAAAGCGCCCCACTCAAAACGAGAGGGGCGCTATATTTATAAGTTGTCGATTTTGTAATACCATTACAATTTTGTTATTTGTTGAGAGTAAATTAATATCCCATCTTTATTTTGAATTCGTACAAAGTAAATACCAGGTGTAAAACCTGCCATATCTATTTTCTTACTTGGACTTTGCCATATATCGGTTATTGTTCTTACTGTTTGTCCAAACATATTTATCAACGTAATCGTTGACAGTTGATTTACTGGAGCGTTTTCCCATGCAATTTGCAAATTCTGATTTACTGGATTTGGATATATGCTTATTCCGTTTTCAATCTTGATCGTTTTAACTCCTGTATGTGAATCCTGCTCCTTATCTAAGAATACATAAAACGTATATGCTGGCCCTGAGTATTGTCCTGTATAGCAAATATTGTTAGAGTTATCCAAACATACACCATTAGCGAAATAGTCTTGGAATGTAGTGTTCACGACGTAATTACCTGCCAGATATATATACCCAGACGAATTAACGACTATACCCGTACCATATTCATTATCGCTCGTGCCATATTGGTAGACATTAAATAAATTACCAGAAACGTCATATTTCATAACAAATTCATCATACCCTCCGTTACTTGTTTTGACAGTAGAGCCAAACGTTGCATTGTTGCTAAACATTCCCGTAACATATACTTTACCTACACCATCGGTTGTAATTGCATTTCCCTGATCTAAGGTTACTCCTCCTGCACTTTTCACCCATTGCGGGTTGCCCGAGAGATTGTATTTTGCTGTAAAAATATCTTTATCCCCATTGCTCGTTACTGTAGTTGATCCAAGTGTCAATGAGCTTGTAAATCCTCCTGTCATGTACAGATTGCCTGACAAGTAAGTAATTGCAGTACCATACGCAATA
Source organism: uncultured Bacteroidota bacterium (assembly GCA_903929655.1). Taxonomy (GTDB): domain Bacteria; phylum Bacteroidota; class Bacteroidia; order Chitinophagales; family Chitinophagaceae; genus JABDGU01. Next base: position 15,390 of record CAIYVS010000658.1, read on the forward strand.
TCCGAACTACCACCATTTATTGCCCAGAGACAATTTCCGCTTGTATCGTATTTAGCAATGAATAGATCATAGGTACCCGTACTTGTTAACGTATGTGTCCCAAATTGTGCGGAGCCCTTATAATCCCCGACGACATAAATATTTCCTAACCCATCCAGGCAAATTCCATTGCCGGCAACATAAGTAGGTCCAACACCATTTGCTCCCCAAATGTAGTTTCCATTTGCATCGAACTTTGCAACAAACATATTGCCTCCGTCTGCATAACCGGTGATATAGCTGTTTCCTACCGCATCGGTACATATAGCTCTACCCTCATCATTATGTGTTCCACCGAGTTGTTGTACCCAAACAAAATTGCAGTTGTGGTCATACTTAGCAATAAAAATATCGTCATCACCATTAGAGATTAATGTTGTTGTTGAAAAATTCGCTGTCCCTTGAAAAAGCCCGGTGATATAACAATTACCTGATGCATCACTACTAATGGCATACCCGCTGTTATCAATTCTGATTCCGCCATCTGCTTTTAAACATTGAGCCTGACAGTTAAAAGTATTTGAAGTGAAGAGAAGCACCATCACAAGTTGAAATAGAGAGTGTATTTGTTTCATGTCTTACTTTTTAAGTTTTAAACAATAACTAATCTGTATGCAAACATAGATAAAAAAATCAAAAAGTCACCTATGGGTGACTGTCTATATTTTTTGTTGGTAATACTTTGCTGTCTGAAACGGCAGGCATGGCATCGGCTATTGATAAGTTTGTTATTGAAAAAGTAAAGGAGAAACGCGTCAAAAAAGGACTATCTCAATCGCAATTAGCGTTTGAGATAGACGTGCCAACAAGTTTCATCGCAATGCTTGAAAGCGGCAAGTATAAAAAGAAATACAATATTCAACATCTAAATAATATAGCCAGGGTTCTTGAATGCAGTCCTCGGGACTTTTTGCCAAAACAACCGCTTGAATAAAAAAGCCTGACCATTTTGATCAAGCTTTTTGTTTTACATAGTGATTTTCACAACTGTTATTCCTCCCTGTTATCCTTTTCTGGCTGAACATTCATTATGTAGTCAACTGCCTTTTGCGCATGGCTACTAGCAGAGACAATAAAATGTCTGTCATTTTTGAGCTTCTTTAACCAACCCTGTATATAGGCGGCACTCTGCTCAAACTGGCCTTGTAGTCCGGCAAGTGATTGCAGGTAGCATGTTCCTATTTCCGCTACCAGTTCCTCATGCGAGTATGGCTCCGATCCAAACTCCGACATCTGAATTAAATCTTTACGATTTAACCTGCTGTTATGTCCTGTGCTATGCACCAGTTCATGAAAGAGCGTACAATAATATGCCTCATCATTTGTAAACGTTTTCTGTTTAGGCATGTTTACAAAGTCTTTTCTAGGGTCATAGTACGCCTTTTGTTCCTTGAACTGGATACGGGGCTTATGAGGCATGTCCGCTACAATTTTTTCACAAATTGGAATTGGTGCAACTTCTCTGGTAAAAGGTGCAGGGAGCATGTTTGTCGGAACACCATCACATTGAGCGATGTTAAATACTGTGTAGTAGCGTAAGAGTGGTACTTTTTTCTGCTCTGTTTCTTCAGTTTCAGCACCTTCCTTCTCTACATAGTTCCAGTACACAACTATGTGTGGCTTGGCATCAGGCCTAATAGAGCCGCCGACAGTTTTAAGCTGTTTAGAGGTTAGGAACAGGTTAGTCTCATATCCAAGTGAAGCAAGAAGCATAACATTGATTCCACGATACGCTCTGCCTGAAGTGAGATTTTTTGGGATGCCTGCTTCTGTCCACGGCTTCTGCCAGGGCACAGTACCTTTTTCTAGTTGCTCAATGATCTTGTTGGTAACAATGGCGTACACATCGTTGTGTGTACTTTTTTTCGGAGCAGTCGTTTTGTTCTCCATAATTGACACGTTTTTTTGTTAAACAATATTGTTTGACAACAGTGTAATCAGGAATATGGAGGCGATATAGAGGGAAGAATTTGCCTATATCGGCAAAGTTTGGAGACAAACAAAAAGCCACTCAATAGAGCGGCGTTCCTGTTTTTAATTCCTGGATATCGCTTTATAACAATCAAGGGCTGCGACAGCCTCAAATATTTTAACGTAGTAATTATTGTTGCTGTTTGATTTCTCTTTGTGATATTCCGGCAGCAATTCAGGATGTTTGGCTACGACACATTCTGCGAAGCCCGCCTTATTCATTTCTCCATCGGAGCATAGCTGTCTCTTGAGATTGGAAAGCGTATAGTACATGGGCTTGATGCCTTTGCGTTCACAAGCTACATTCAGTGTTCCGACAAGCTGGATGAACGGTTTGGACACCGGCAGTTCATCAGGTATCTTAATACAGACTGATGTTACCGCATGACGGTCCATGTACTGGTTCAGTGAGTGAATAATGATTTTCAGCTTATGTTCCGACCACTTGCCGGGGAACCCCTGCACTTTCCAGTCAATGAGTTTTCCGTTTACCTGAAGTGCGATACCGATGAAGCGTGTACCCGGACTAACTCCGAGAGTGGTTTCCATATCCTTGTACGAGTGAGGTATATAATGCGCCGCGCGATTTTCGAATTTGGTTTGCGGGTATGGATAAGGCTTTGGTGAGCTTTTGGCGCAGATAATCTTCTGAATAGGTCGCTACCATTTTCCGATGTGCTTGTATGGAATCCATGTCATCAAGGGCATGAGCAATTTCTAATGCCAAACGTTCTTGCTTTTCAGTGAGGTTCATGTGTGTTTTGCCTAAGTCGGCTAATTATGTGGATAAAGTTTAGGTTTTCCCCATACGTTCGTTATAACGTTATATATATAAACGTAACGTTCGTATCCATTTAAAGGAACAATTTTTCATTTTTATTTGCCTATATCGGCAAATGATGTGGATAACAAGAGCTTGGTTAACATTAGGGATCGCGCCCTTTGGGCTTTTTATTTGGGGGATAAAATTCATTACTGTATTTCTGGTCGAATTCCCAAAAGAGGTCGTTGAGAAAAACTTTGTACATCTTGGATAGTTTCATTGCATTCTCCAGGCTTGGCATTGTTTCTCCGCTTTCCCAACGGGAGATCATTGCAGTGCTCCTGAGGTGGAGTTTTCTTGCTAAAGCTGTTTGTGAGAGCTTCGCCAGCCTGCGATGTTTGCGCAATCGTTTCCCGTTGAGAATGTAAATATCTGCCATGATTTTAAAATATCAATGACAGATAAAGGAATCTAGAATGAAGAATTTGCCGAAATAAGCAAAAATTAAAAACAGGATCCGGGATATTCTGAATTCCGCAAAACGAAACCCCGCGTTTGAATGCGAGGTTCGATCCGTCATGTCGCACGAAGGAATACGATTGAAGAAAAGATTTAGGTGCTCAAAAAAATATTCTACAACGAAATTGAATGATACGACCAATAGTTAAACGATTTCTAAACTTCTAACAGCGAAAATATTACTGAGTGACTATTTCTATCACAGATTTGTTGTAGTCAATCGCAGAATGTTCATTTTTATTAAGCCTGTCAACAATATATGCCTCATCAAAGTTGACTGTTTCTTTATGACAGCCGGGACATTTAATAACAGGGAACGAGGTGTCCTTAGAGCTAATGGTTCCCATATATGCAAACCCGCAATTTTCGCACACTCCTTTTATATTCCATGTTTTCATAGCAGATAAATTATATCATAATAAATAATTGCAGACCGATAATCTCTTTTTTATATCCGAACAGGCAAATCATTTAATGGATGCTTGGTCATTTGCGCCCGAAGATGTTCAGCACTAGCGGCAAGATAGATTGTGGTTGTCTTAATGTCGCTATGTCCCATCATTTTCGAGAGGCTGAATATATCGCAACCGCCTTCCAGCATGAGGGTGGCGAAGGTATGGCGCAGTTTATGAACACTAAAAGTTACTCCAGATGATTTGCGCACCTGCTCCACCAATCTTTTAAGCCCATCAGATGTAAATCCAATATTGCCCCGCAGCGATGAGAAAAACTCTGGATTTGTTTTGTTAAGCTTTTTTCTTTCGTCCAGGTACTTTTTCAGACTCTGCGCCAATGTATAACTTATTGGTATGATCCTGTCCTTACTGCCTTTCCCTTGCCTGACGAATAGTGTCAGGTTTTCAATGTCTACATCGGTATATTTCAGATGCAGCAATTCCTGCTTTCTCAATCCGGCATAGATGAATGTCGCAAAGATGGCATAATTGCGATACCGCAGGAATTTGTATTCATACGGGTAGTTGTTCACAATTTCCAACAACCGCAATGTATTTTGCTTGCTCAGTTTCGGGGGTAGCTTCTTTTCCAGCTTCGGCACTTCGATTTCTTCAATCGGGTTTTTAACCATGTACCCTTGCTTCACGCACCAACGGAAAAATACCAGCAAGGTTTTATGGTAAATGATATAGGTGTTCACCGACCATCTCCTTTCCGTTCTCCCGAGGTAAAAACATTTTTAACTGGTGCACTTCATTATAAAATCCCATTGCTCGTTAAGGCAGCGCGTTATGATAACGATGCGTGCGAAGCGCGCTATTTCTTTTATAAACCAACAGCTGCTGGATATCAACTAG
>CAIYVS010000659.1 GCA_903929655.1 uncultured Bacteroidota bacterium
CCACAAATGAACAAGAAAGATAAAAATCTGAACGGAGCATTGGGCGGCTTTCATCCTCAGCCAGTCTGATTTTTAGCCATTTTCATACAGCCTTGACTTTTGGGTTCTGGTGCCTGTCCCGCTGCTGCGGGATGTAAAGACAAAAGAACAAACAGAAATGAACAAGCTGAAAAATGTTGTTCAGTTTAATAATCACTCCCCAATTCCATTCACCCAATCAACAATTCAACTAATCAACCTTTCAACTAATCAACCAAAAAACATGTACCAGATCACAAGACAGCACATCTACGCCCAGGCACGCGACGCCTACTTTCACGGCGGCCAAACACAAAAAGACATTGCAAACGAAGTCGGCATCACAGACCGCACCCTCCGCAATTGGATCAAAGAAGGCTGCTGGGACAGGCTGCGCCAAAACGCCAACATAGCACCCGCAGTCATGATGGACCATTTCTGCTCTCAACTCGTGCAGCTGCAAAATAAAATTGCAGCTAGGCCGGAGGAAAAACGAGTGCCCAAATCTTCCGAAGTAGAAAAGCAACGCAAACTCCTCAACTGCATCATCAATATGCAGAAATATCCATTCGATACATTCAAGGCACTTGCATACGGCATCACACCCGTAAGCAGCCTTGTACCCTTCACAGAAGAAGCGGAAAAAGAGGAAATAGAAGAACCCAAAATAGATACCGAAACATCCCTAAGCGGAAGGTATATAGCCTTCGAAGGAAAAAAAGCGGAAAAAATATTTCAAGAGGAAAAAGAGCTGCAAATAATTGATAACCAATATATTGAAGAAGATCAGGATGACGAAAACGAAACAGAAGCGGAAAAAGTTTTGACACGTCCCGGCTACAAACCACCCGTCTTTGTTCGCAGAAGAAACGTAATACTTCCCTCCGGCGTTATATGGATACAAAAAGGAGAAATGTTCGACCCCGCCACACTCGCAACACGTCGTATGACAATGGAAGAATGGGATATCCTCCTCAGCCTCGGTCTCGGCCGCCTCGACTTCGAAGGTTGGTGTCCCGCCTTAGCAGGTTCAGGTTTTTAAGAAACGTAACAGGCGCTACAACTTCCCCTCTCCATAAAATGGAGCGGGGAAGGGGCTGAGGTCAAAACCTCGCCAGCACATCCGCAATATGCATCGTCTGTATGGGCAAACCTTGTTTATCAATATAGCCTTGTATATGCATCATGCAGCTTACATCCGTAGTGATCATGTATCGTGCGCCGGTGTCCATCGCGCTCTTCACTTTGGTTTGTGCCATGCCTATGGAGATGGGCTCGAACTTAACAGCAAAGGTACCGCCAAAGCCACAGCAGGTTTCGCTTTCTGCCATCTCCACCAGTTCCAGTCCCTTTACATGGTGCAGCAATTTGCGTGGTGCCTCTTTAATGCCACATTCCCGCAAAGCCCCGCAGGCATCATGATAAGTGGCCTTGCCCTCCAGCTTTGCACCTACATCTTCCACCTTCAAAATATTTACCAGGAACTCGGAAAACTCATAAGCATTCGTTCTTACTGCATTGCTAAGGTTGTGGTCGGAACTGTTATCAAAAAGCTTGTCATAATAATTGCGCACATAGCCCGTGCAGGAACCACTGGGCGAAACAATATAGCCATCACCTTCAAAATCATGCAGAAACTTCTTTGCTACCGATTTGGCCTCATCCCAGTAACCCGCATTAAAAGCAGGCTGCCCGCAGCAAGTCTGTTTGGTGTTGTAGCTAACATCGCAACCCAGTTTCTCCAGCACACGCACCATGTTCATCCCCGTTTCAGGATACAACTGGTCTACAAAGCAAGGGATAAATAATTGTACTTTCATTTGTTATAGTCGTAAGTCAAAAGTCGTAAGTCTTGGGCAAATATTGATAATCAAACATCACTCAATCTTCAAATCTTAAAATTTGCACATTTTTAAATTAAGCAGTCTTCATCCTGCACATTCTTATCATCTTCAGCGCAGCAAGTGCAGCTTCTTCACCTTTATGTCCATGTTCACCACCCAGCCTTTCCCATGCCTGTTCTTCATTGTCCAGCGTCAGCACACCAAAAATAACAGGTATGGGGAGTGTTAAATTCAGTTGCAATATGCCATCCGTCACAGCCTTGCTCACATATTCGAAATGCGGGGTGCCACCACGTATCACAGCGCCGAATGCAATGATAGCCTCGGGCATTTCTGTTTTCTTTTCATGGTATTGCCATAACTGCCTGCATCCGAAAGGCAGTTCAAAGCAGCCCGGCACGGCAATATTATCAATAATATCGGCGCCAAACCTGTGCAGCATACCCTCACAGCCATTCTTCAGTTCGCGCACTATTTTGTCATTCCATTCGGTATGCACTATAGCCACCCTGGCCAGTTTCAGGTCCTTTAGTTGTTCTGTATCCTGCAGTGATATACTGTTTTGCGATTGTGCCATAATAAGAAAAATCCCCTTTTCACCGTCAAAGATAAAAAGGGGATGTAAATAATTATATTGGTGGAAAATATAAAAACAAATTAATCGTAAAACCCGTCTGACGCTGAAAACCCGTCTGACGCCGAAAAGGCGTACTGACGGGTTTATTCCAACACACCCAGTTTCGCAAGCGATTTATTAATGTCCCTTGCCTGCGGGCTTTTGGGATATTCATCGCGAATGCGCATGTACATTTTTTTAGCTTCGTCAGGTTGGTTGTTCAGTTCGTATACCATCCCTGCGCGTTGCAGGTAAGTAGGCGTAGTAGAATTATCGTCTTTATTGCCTGTGGCTTTTGTATAGTATTCAAGCGCCTGTTTGGAATTGTTGGTTTCCATATAAGCATCGCCCAGCAAACCCCATGCAAGATATTCCAGCATGGTACCTTTACCATCAAAATCTTTCAGTTGTTTGATCGCATTATTAAAATCGCCTGTTTTCAGGTAGCAAATACCGGCATAATAATGACTCAGGTTGCCCACCTTGGTACCACCGTATTTTTTAATGATAGTTAAAAAACCATTATGCTGCCCGTCTCCGTTCAGTGCCCTGTTCAGGGAGTCCATTTCGAAATAACGCTGTGCGTAAGATACTGCAGTACCCGCTTTTTCTTCAAGCGGCGCTTTATACAATTTGTCGTAAGAAATATAACCTACTATAGCCACTATTAATATGGTAAATATAGTATTGATCGGCTTCTTACTTTTTTCATAGGTGGCCTCTAGTTTTTTAAGGGCGGGTACTTCCTGCAATTCCTTAATAGGTTGGGTTGCACCGGGCATGTTTCTTGCTCTGTTTGCCATGTTCTTTTTATTCTATTTTTATTTTATTGTTTTGAATTTTGCCTTTAAACTTTTGAATTAATCCGTAATATAAGGATAATCCTCCTGAACGTAAATGTCTTTATACAATTCACTGTCGTCAGGGTAGGGACTATCTTCTGCAAATTTAACCGCTTCATCCACTTCCATCTTCACTTTTTCATTAATATGCCCGATTTCTTCTTCAGTTGCCCACTTATTATCCATGATCGTCTTCAACACCTGGTTAATAGGGTCTTTTTCTTTATATTCTTCCAGTTCTTCCTTTGTCCTGTATTTGGCAGGGTCGCTCATAGAGTGTCCCCTGTAGCGGTAAGTCTTAATTTCCAGGAAGGTTGGTCCGCCTTTTTCCCTGGCCCTTCTTACAGCCCTTTCTATGCCCTTATGCACATCTTCGCAGCTCATCCCGTCCACACTGTCGCCCGGCATATCATAGGCGTCCGCAAGGCGGTATATATCCAATACTTTCGATGTTCTTTCCACCGATGTTCCCATTGCATAATAATTATTCTCGCAAATGAAAACGATTGGTAATTGCCACAATACAGCCATATTAAAGGCCTCATGCAGTATGCCCTGCCTGGCTGCGCCATCGCCGAAAAAGCAAAGCGTTGCCCTGTCGGTGTTCTGGTACTGCTCTGCAAAAGCTATTCCTGCACCTACGCCTATCTGGCCGCCCACTATACCATGCCCCCCGAAAAATCTTTTTTCTTTACTGAAAAAGTGCATGCTGCCACCTTTGCCTTTTGTGCAGCCTGTGGCCTTGCCATACAACTCTGCCATACATTCCCTTGCGGGTATGCCCTTGGCTATAGCCAGAGCATGGTCGCGGTATGCAGTGATCATATTATCATCATCACGTATGGCGGTCATAGCCCCTGCAGCAATAGCTTCCTGCCCTATATATAAGTGGCAAAACCCTCTTATTTTCTGCATGCCATACAATTGCCCGGCCTTTTCTTCAAAACGCCGTAACAATAGCATGATCTCATACCAATATAAATATGTTTCTTTACCAAACGGAGTCTGCACCTTTTTCTAAATTTGTGCGAAAATATAAAAACTTTCGTTCCCATTTTCAGCTTTGAACACTATAAAAAAAATATCACTATTCCAGTTCCGTAATTATCCTACCGGTATTTTCAGCTTCGAGGCCCCTGTATGCTGCATTACAGGCCCTAATGGCAGCGGCAAAACCAACCTTTTAGATGCCGTTTATTACTTATGTTATACAAAATCTTATTTCAGTTCCTACCAGCAACACAGCGCCATGACGGGGACAGAGGGTTTCAGGATAGAGGGTAATTTTTTTAATGGGTCAAAAGATGAACTCATCAGCTGCAAATGGAAACTTGGTAAAAAAGAAGTATTTGTTGATGGAACAGAATATGAAAAATTAACAGACCATATAGGAAAATATTCATCTGTCATGATAGCTCCAGACGATATGGAGCTTATAAATGAGGGGTCGGAACTGAGGCGAAAATGGGTAGACAGCATTTTGGGGCAGGTGGATAAAGAATACCTGGAGCATTTGATGCGCTATCAGCGCATACTGTTGCAACGTAATGCCTGGCTTAAAATGCAGGCCACAAAACCCGCATCTGACAGGGTAGAGCTGGAATACTATAATAATGAAATGGATATAGCGGCAGCTTATATATACCGCCAGCGCAATGATTTTATCACTTCTTTTTTGCCCCTTTTGCAAGATTTTTACAAGCGCTTATCAGGCGGCAAAGAATCTGTTTCGCTGATATATGAAAGCGACCTGCAAAAAAAGAGCTTCGCAGAATGGCAAAATGAAAGTTTTCAGTACGATTTGCGTTACCAGCGCACCCTGAGGGGCATACATAAGGACGATTGGGCCTTTTTACTGCACGATATTGCCCTGAAACAGTTTGGATCGCAGGGACAGAAGAAGAGCTTCCTGTTTGCCTTAAAACTGGCACAATACGCCTATATAAGCCAGCAACTGAAACATCTGCCCATCCTGCTGCTGGATGATATTTTTGAAAAACTGGACCAAAACCGCATGGAGGCACTGTTGAGCATTATTAGGGGACCTGGTTTTGGACAAGTACTATTAACAGACACACATGCTTCGCGCATAAAAGAAGCCTTTGGGGCAGATGCAGATATAGAGTTTATCTACTTGTGATCAGGCTCTGCTTTGTCAAATGCGCGAAAATATTAATGCTGTATGACAATCTTATTACTATAATGAAGGTTTTCAGTCTTGATACTGATAAAATACATACCAGCCATCAAATTTGCCAGGTTCAATTGTGTATTGCCTGCTTTGATATTTGTCTCAAACACTTTATGCCCTGTTACATCAGATATTATGGCTTGCCCTGAAACAGTGCTTGTAATATTTACTAAGCCGTTGGTAGGGCTAGGATAAACGGAAATGTTGGAGGCAGTTGCTGTAATATTATCAATGGCAGTAGGGCTAGTGGTGTGATGGCTGGTAGCGATGTGAAAATCTACATTGCTTACAGATTCATTATTAGGGTATAAAGTAACTATATGCGGGGAATTTTGATAACCTAATACTTCGGGGTAAATGGTATATGTACTTCCACCTGTAACAACGGGTAAATTTGAGAAAGAAAAATTGCCATTAGCATCGGTTATAGCATACGCTATATTGCCATTTATAGCGCTACTGATAAATATTTCTACACCGGCTTGCCCGCTGGTTGTTTTCGTGCTTTTGTTAGCTCCCAGCGTTACATTACCGCCAATAAAGCCCGGGCCACTGGTTATGGTGCCGCATTGCAAATATATATCATGGCCGGAAGAAATGCCGCTACTATAAACAAATGAATCGGCAGCATTCCAGTGCAAACTGTCGAGGCCGTATGTAGGCAAAGGGCCTGTTCCTGATGCAGGACCATTAGTAACCATCGCTTTAACGCGGTAGGCGCCAGCAGGTTCATTAGTGAATGTATAAGAAGTTGATGTTGTTGAGATGGAATCAATTGCGGCAAGTATTTGTGTAGAAGCATCATAAGTTATCAACCAGGCCTTGAAAGTGGGATTTGCAGGCATGTTGCATAACAAATTTGAAGTATCAATCGGATTACCTAAATAATTATAAAAGCCACCTGTAATAATATTAGGTGGTGCGCTCACAATAACAGATTGAGAGGTGCTGTCGTGACATAGTATAGTTGTGCTAAAGCTATCTGTCCAGGTAGCAACGAGCGAAACAGTATAGGTTCCTGCTGAGGAATAAGAATGGCTATTGGATGATCCCTGGCTGCCATCTCCATAATACCAATAGTCATTTTCCACAGCTACTGAACTATAATAGGTTGGCGGAGTAGAAGTGCTTGTGAAATTGGCTGTATTATAACTGCTGGTATAAGTGAACGATGCGTTTGCCGTGCTGCAATTAACAATCCCGCTAATAAAAATTGTTTGAGTATCAGTATATGTACAGGGTAGGCTGGATGTAGCAGTAAGTATTACAGTGTAAGAGCCATTGGAAGAGTATGTTTCGGTAACCGGTGATCCTGATCCTGTATATCCGTTGCCAAAAGTCCAGGAATAGATCATGCCGCTTGTTGCAGCGGGATTATTGGCAGTAAAAGTAGCAGCCCCGTTAGCGCCATAAGATTCAGAAAAAGAAGTGCCACAGGGTTGGTAATTTACGGTAACAGATGCATTGGCAGAATCTATGCAGTAGATAGTGGTGCTTCCTGTATCTGTAATAACAACAAAAATTTTTGCAGTGTAGGTGCCCGTAGATGCATAATTATGTGATACAGTTCCGTTATAGCCTATACTGGAAGAGTAGCCATCTCCAAAATATACTGTATATGCAGCCCCATAGCCTACCGGTATGGTTCCGGGATTGGAGGAATTGGTAAAGGTAACATTCAACAAATTGTTGCCTTGTTGAGTGAATGAATTTGAAAACCCCGCTGTGCAGGCAGACACACTTTGCGC
>CAIYVS010000660.1 GCA_903929655.1 uncultured Bacteroidota bacterium
TGGCTTTGGATATTGTTTGCGAGCCGCAGAAGAATTGTAAAATCGTTTGCAAATGCATTTATCAGAATAATGACAGACCAGGACGAAACGAATACCAATGAAAATAAATCTGCTGAGTAAATAAAGCCAGGACATTTATGAATTTTTATCCGAAAAAAATAAACAGCCTGGAGGAACTCAAACTTGAAAAACAAAAGCTGTTAACTGAGTCTAAAAAAACGGATATCAAGCAAATATTGTCTTTACGTGACATCATATCGAAGAAAGAATCCCCAAAGGAAGAGCAAAAAAATAATGATGAGACAATGCTTCGGGGGTTACTGAAAAGTGATTCTATTGAAGAAGTAATCATTTCTTTAACAATGCCTGTTTTACAAAAGGCTGGGATAAAAATCGGCTCGATCGGAAAAGACATTGGTAAAAAGGTAGTTGTTTCAACAGCAAAAGAAATATTGGGCGGCTACCTGAAGTGGAAAGCTGCCGAATTAGCTTATAAAGGACTTGCACTTTTTTTAAAATCACGCAGAAAGCACAGGCATCAAAAATCCTGAAGCAGTATGTTTTGCTTAGTTAATATTTTCATGTAAAGCAATAATAGGTATGCTGCTTTTATGAATCAGTTCTGCTGTATGGCTCTTGTGAAACAGGCGTTCGAAAAAGGAATGTTTGTGAGGAATAATCAAAAGCCAATCCATATTGTTTGATTCTATAAATGTTTTTATAGCAGTGTCCGTATCAGGGTTGTCAACAAAATGGTATTGAGGTTTTGCCGGGGATAAAACAGTATGTATTTTTAAACTGATTTCTGATGTTTCATGATCTGTTGGTTTCCAATTGTGGTCTATGCTCAGCACATGTAGTTCTGCAGGTATCAATTGAGTAAGAGCAACTAATTTGTGTAAAGGGCTGAAATCATTTATGTGACGAAAGTCGCAGGCAAAGCACAATTTTTTCACTACTCTATAAGTGCAGCCAGCAGGTATGGCAAGTACAGGATATTTTATGCTTGTAAGGGCATCTAAAACCGTGCTGCCAAGAAATAAAGAAATATCGCCGTTATTGCCAATAACTATCAGGTCCGGTGTCATTGCATTTTCAATGAATTCCTCAAGGTCATCGAATAACTCACCATATATAACTTTGCCTGAAATATTAATATTCGGGAAGAACAGCTTTGTCTGTTTCAGCAGTTCCTTCATCCGCTCGTCTGCTATTTTTTGTCTTTCATCTATGGGAATAACTGGCATTGGGGTGTCGGAGAAAGTAACAGGTACAAGAAACGAATGAAAGATAATAAGGGACGCACCCAACTCTACAGAAAGGCTGCAAGCATAGTTTACGGCATCATTGCCTATTTCGGAAAAATCGGTTGCTGCAATAATTACCGGCATACTTTTATTTTAGCTAAAAGTTAGATAAAATATGAAGAACGGCAAAATTTTTCTGTGAAATCAAGATGAGGTTTCGTCTTTCTTTTTTGAGAAGACATGCAGGATTTTTAAAAAGACATGGCCTATGGTAATCATAAATATTTTAAGATCAAGCCAAATACTCCTGTTTTTAAGATAATATATATCCCACTGAATACGCTTGCGGAGCTCACGCTCCATATTTATTTCTCCAATATAGCCCTTTATCTGTGCCATCCCTGTCATGCCGGGTTGGGCTTCATGACGTAAATTATAGTAAGGAATTCTTTGGCTGTAATAAGCGGTGTGGAAAAGCATGTGTGGCCTGGGGCCTATGAGACTCATATCGCCCAAAAGGACATTAAAGAATTGAGGTGTTTCATCCAGGTGAGTTAAACGAAGTAATTTTCCTATAAAAGTGATGCGGCTGTCGTTACTTGATGCCTGTTTGGTATGAGCGTCATCATTAACATACATCGTACGAAACTTTAGGCAGTCAAATTCTACGCCTTTGTATCCTGTGCGTTTTTGTATAAATAAAACCGGTCCTTTAGATGTTAATTTTATTAAAAGAGCAATGATAGGATACAGCCAGGACATAACAAGCAATATAAACATTATTGAAATAATAATATCCATAGTCCTTTTAATAGAATAATAATATGAAGATGGCTGATATACAATATAGCGTTGACTCATTTCATGAAACATTTCACGCATTTCATTAATATCAGATGGCGGAGGAGTGTTTTGTCTTATCTCACGCTCCACTGGGAAATTTATAACGACGGGTTGTTCCATTTAATTAAATAAGATGCAATTAA
>CAIYVS010000661.1 GCA_903929655.1 uncultured Bacteroidota bacterium
AAAAACGTAAACAGTCCAAATCTAAAATTGGTGAACTAAATATTACTTAGATATTAATCATTAGTAGCTATTGAATTGATAAAAACTCTTATCTTTGTATTCAAACACAGTAAAAAGCCCATACACGTTGCATAGTGTACAGGCCAAGACACATTTTACTGTGTCTTTTGTCGAAACCCCTTACTCCTACGTATAGGATTGTTGGGGAAACCAATAGTTATCAACGGAGGGCTTGAAAGCTTCTCCGTTTTTCTTTGCCACATCCATGAGGACAAGACAAATGCAAGGATAACTACTACTTTTTTATGTTCTGCTTTCATCTCGGTTTTGCCTCCTAAGAGGTGCTAACACGAAACAGTAAGCGACCATACAAAATCCGACTTGGTACAAACATAATAATAAATGCTAATTATTTTGAAAAATAAAGTCTGTGAATATTCATGTAATAAAAAAGGGCGTAGAGTGTGAACCCTACGCCTTAAAGTATTTATTATGTAGGGGGTTAAATAAGCATAATAATTATCAATAGTGCAAAGAATATAATACAGAGAATAAAGTAGGCGAGTACGCTCATTTTATTTTTTTTGAGGCTTTTAAGGTTTTGCCACAAGCCTACATTTTCTGTTTCCCATAAATCTTCAAAGTATAATCCGAAATGGAAGAATATAAGATAAATGAGAATACCTATCGAAGCTATGCTAAATAATTCAGAAGAGCCGATTACAAGTTTGGTGCTAAATGCTACACATAAAGCCACACCCAGAATAACAGTGTGCGAAACACCAAAAGCTATCTGAAAAGCCTTTAGCCTGATTTTGCTGGCTTGTTCTTCATTGTTTTTCTCCTTACTGAATACCATAAGGAAAAGCCCTACTAACAATAGCCATTCAAATATAGCTGACAATTTAGTATTATCCAGTCTGCCCAGATGCATTGTAATCCCTGAAACTCTCTCTGTTATTATAATCAGCAATGCTAGGGTTGCAATGATAGCACCACCTATTTTACCCCTGTGGTCATACATTGTTGTTAATCCTTTCATGATATAGTATTTAAAATGTTTTCAATGGTTCAATACAAAAATAACTAATTACCTTAATCCAACCAAGCTATGGACGCTAAAGACCCTATCAATAGAGAAACCGGGCCGGAATACCATGTTGCCAGTCCCCAAATAGCATCCATAGCGATAGCTTCATGTCCATTATTCCACTTTGAATGAAGCTCAGGAGCATGATTAGTATCCCATGTTGACCACAATGTATGTGAAGATTCAAGTATGGATTTTACAACGCCAAGATTATTCTGGTCTGTTGCAGTAAGGGTGCCTGTGTCAATAGCATTTATCATTGAATCCATATGGCAATAAGAATTACTAAGGTCAAAAACACCATATAAATCCGCATACAGAGTAGCAGATATGTTTCCGTTAGTTTTCAGATAGCTTAGTTCATTGTAAATATCTGCCTGTAATGCCGGGCCGCTGTCCTGTTTTGTTGCCATGAGCGTTTTGAATTGTGATGTAGCTTCCATATTCTCTATGTCAGTAACCGTTACTGAGGAAAAATAGTCGGGATAGTTTGCCGTCAGATTAATAAGCATCAATTTCATTAGTGAATCAGCGGTAAAAGTGGTAAAATTAGGATACCAGTAGGATGTAGTTAAGTTTACGGCTGCATTATGTAACATTCCTGCATCCGTCGGTACAATATCTGCCATCGAACCAATGGACGGACGACCTTTTGTTGTAAGCGATGTGTTAGTCTCTTTCTTATTGCAACTGGAATAAATGAGTATTATTGTTGCTCCAAGTAGCACAGCTACGCTACTCAATGTGAGTACTCTTTTCATGATTTTGGTTGGTTGTTTTGGTTTACCTACTCTATTATGGCTTTTCGGATACCGCCATCAATAACTGTTTGTTATTAACAGCAAAAATATTGTAATAATATCTGACAATCCATACCGTGAAAACACCCTATTTTTAAAAATACAACAGATAAATGTATACAATGGTGCTAAAAAGCACCTGTTTTACCTCTAAAAAGCACCAATGTTTCCAATTCACTTGCTTTTCACTCAACAATTATTATTAAACAAAAACTTTCAAAATACCAGTAAAATCAATGGTTTTGGCACATTATTTGGATAATATAAGTATAAACATTTACGACAAAAGTGATACCCCAATTTAGTAACTTATTAGAACTTCAAAAGTACTTCAACAACGAGT
>CAIYVS010000662.1 GCA_903929655.1 uncultured Bacteroidota bacterium
ATCTTCGTTAATTATTGCTAATTTATCCTCTTCACGCAACGAAACAACCAATGATGCCAATTGTTCATCATTAATTCCGGCTTTTAATTGTCTGTTTATGGTTTCCCTTGCAAATTCTCTAAGTGGATATTTGTAAATATCGTCCACAGCTTTTTTCAATTGTTCATTAACAAACAAAGTGTTCTCAAATTCCTTGCAGTAACGATCAAGCCTCATATAGGTTCGATATTTCACACCTGTCTTTTTGCCTAAAGCGCCCCCTGTGTTTTTCTCTTCTTCACGAATAAAGTCAATGCCCTTCTTTACAAGTTCATGGTGTGTATCTAATTTATATTTGGGTGTTTCATCTGGGCCACATTGTGCAGCCTTTAAAATTGTGTATTGTGATTGTGTAATAATCTTACCCTTTTTATCCACCCACGCTAAGACATCATTCTCTTCTGTAGTGCGGGTATATACAATTACCCCTTCTTTTTCAGAATCCTCATTGTTTTGTTTAGTAGCATAAACGACATTTGGCAAATCAGGTATCAATTTCCCAAGCTGAGGGTCGGCATCAACTGCATTTTTCCAAATCTGGTATGCGTAGGAAGCAAGGTCAACTTCTGTATCGTCTTCCTCGCCATCCAATATACCTGACTTTTCGTTATACAGGTCTGAAATGTTTATTGCATCTCCGTCAAAAAAGGTCTCATCACTGCCTACAACGTTTGCATTTTCTTCTATTCGCTGAGTAAGTCTTCCACGTAAATTAATTATTGCTTCAATCCCATCTTCCGGCAAAAACGAGTAACAAAGTATCTGTTCAGCTTTTTGCCCAATCCTATCCACACGTCCAGCCCGTTGAATTAACCGAATAATAGCCCATGGAAGATCATAATTGAGAATGATGTGTGAATCCTGTAAATTCTGTCCTTCACTGAGCACATCGGTTGTAATTAAAATCCTTAGGTCGTTAGATTGTACTATTTCAGACTTATTATTACTGTGGGGGCTAAATCTATGAGCCAAAGCGGTAGGGTTTTCGCTATCACCTGTAACACTCTCTATTTTCTTTAATCCTCTTTTTTTAAGCTGCTCAGTAAGGTAGTAAACAGTATCAGCAAATTGAGTAAATACCAAAACCTTTTCTTTACTATGTGTAGCTGTCAATAATTCATACAAGGCATTTAGTTGTTTATCATTATCAGGATTCCAGTTCTTGCCAATGTTCAGAATTTTGATAATTTCGTTACTGTCCTGTACAAGATTCTTTGTAAGACCGGGAGAGAAAAACTCACTTCTTATCCAGTCAAATCTGTTCTTAAAATCCTTGCTGGCAAACAGTTCATATAATTCGGCTGCTTTTTCTAGAAACGTTTCCTCTTTAAGGATTAATTTGAGTTGGTTCTCATTATCTTCATTATCAGGATCATTGTCTTCTAAGAAGTCATCTAAATTTTGGGAAATGTTTTTACCGATAGGTATTGGTAAATGATTTTGCGCTGCATACACGAAAACATAGTTTCGCAATATATGTCTGCTTAACGATAGAAGGAAAGAGTAGCCACTACTTTCAAGTCGTTTAAAGAGGTTTGTTCTGCAAAAGCCCATTAACCGTTTCCCGGCACGGGATAGATTAGCCATTAAGGCATCTTCTTCTTTTGTTGCCTTGATTATAGGTTTTTCAACTAAATACTTCTGTAAGCCATATCTAGGCAACTCCAAGCCATTAATTATGTCAACAACTTTTGAGGAATATAATGTCGCATAAATATCATTGGGGTCTTTGGGGTTAAATGCATATTCTACCCTTTTAGGTATCCTTTCAGGGAAATAAGACCGTGAACCATCTGAAAACGTTAGATACTTTCTGGCATTTGTTTTGTCGGTTTCAGCATAATTGGTTTTAATAAAGCTTCTCGTTCTTCTAACTAAATACAAACGCATGAGTTCCCGCCAGTCATCAGAAATGTGACTTTTTTCAAACGCCTTGATACTGCGTATGAAAGTTTCTGTGTGCTGTGAACTAAATTGAATTTGCCCTCCAATACTTTCAATATACCGCTCAGGGCTTATTCCTAAATCCTTATCATCAGAAATAAATAGTCTTAGTTGGTTCGACAAATCAAGATATGATTTGTTATAGGGCGTTGCAGAAAGCAGAATTACTTTGCTTTCATTTTCCTCTAAGTAGGCTTTGATTGCCCTATATCGCCCCCCTTGGTCATTCCTTAAGTTATGGCTTTCATCAATTATCACCATGCGGTACCGTCTTAAATTAGGCAGTTCCTTTTGTACCATACTTTGTGATATAACTCTAGCTCTTAACCCATATCTTTCTACATAATCCTCTTTCCACATCCCGACAAGATTTTTGGGACAAATGATAAGTGTTTCTAAAAAGAAGTCATCCTCAAACAGTTTCGCTAACGCTGTGGCTGTAATTGTTTTTCCTAATCCCACAACATCTCCAATCAGTACCCCGCCTCTTTTGTGCAAATGATGAGCCGCAACTAAGACTGCCTTTTGTTGAAACTCTAATAACTCCTTTTGAAAAACCCTAGGTAGTTTAAACTCATTGATACCTGCTCTTGCCTCTCTTGAGAGGTGGTAGGCTATTTTTATATAAATATGGAAAGGTGGGACTAATCGGTCTGCTGCCCAACTATTGTCTATTATATCAATTAATTCTTGGGTAATATCAATGCACCACCGGTCTTCCCACCGATCTTTAAACCATTTTACCAACTTCTTTGCGGCATCCTGTTCTTCAACATCAACATTTAATTCACCCTGCTTTGCTAATCCTGCTAACGTCAAGTTGCTGCTTCCTACAAAACCTTCAATTCTGCCCCTGTCTTTCAAATAGCATAGATAAAGTTTAGCATGTAGAGGATAACGTAAATGTAGTTTTACAACTACCTTTTCATCTTTCATTTGTTTACTTAACTGGCGCAATGCCCTTTCGTCTGTTTCTGTGGGAGAGCCAATTGTAAGTTGTTCTTTAAATTCCTGGGCTAAACGCTTTTTTAATTTCACTGCTTCAGCCTGATCCATGACATGAGAATCATCCCGATTAAAATGATCCTTTAATAGGTCAATTGGCAATTTCTGCATTCCTACCAACAAGCGGCAACATCTATGTATATTCTCGTCCTTTTCGTCAACCTTTTCGCCACACAGAATTTCAATTTTATCTCCAATTTCTCTCCAGCCTCGTAGATTAAAATACCCTACACACAAATCAGCCCTATTAGAAACCTTTAATGTTTCGTTCAATCCAGTTGTAAGATGGTTTTCTATATTGTCAAATATTTTTGGCATCGGCTACTATTTATCATTGGTTAACCAAGCGGTAAGGTAATTATTTATGGCTGTTTTTTACAGGATAGACGCATATTCTTGGGTAGTCTAGCTTCACTAATGAAATAAAATAGGTCACTATAGCCAAGATCAATGGGGGTTATCCGGTAATCCCCTCGACATTAGCCTAAATTAAAATTGATTTATGGCTAAACAGACAGAAAAGAACGTAGAAAAGAAAGCAGTTGTTGTAGCAACAACTAAGAAAGTAGAAATGGTTGAAATATTTGTTACTTCATACCATTGTTGGAGAAAGCATGTGAAGGCATTGCTGGCTGGAAAGGGCGCAAAGTTTCAAAAAAATGAAGCTGATTATAATGGCTTTATATCTGTGCCCAAAGCAAGCGAAGAACCAGTGAAGAAAATTCTCACTGATTTTAAAACTAAGAACCCTGAAACCGAATACTGGTGGTAATCACCGTTCAATTGTCAAATATTAAAACCCTATGTTGCAAGACATAGGGTTTTTGCATTTTTACTAATAGACTTCATGTTATGTGACATGAAGTTCCTACTAATAGCCTATCAGGATTTGAGGTAAATTATTTCGTATAACCTGTTACACTCAATATCCACTCCCTCACGGTTTGCTCATTGCCATCTTTATCCTTAGTGATTTTCTCAAAAACAGACTGAGGTATTTGAACTGAAACCCGGACAGATTTTTCACGGTGGTCAACATTATACTTAACAGGTCTTTTGACCGTAATAACCTTTGTTTTCATGTCGGCAAAACTACACACTATTATAAAACAGTTGCACACTATTTCCGAAAATGTGGACAAATAAGTGTGCAATAATTCCGAAAGACTGTGCAACTAATATATCTTTGTATTCTAAACAACGATAAAAAGATAGGATTATGAGAAATCAAGCAGCAAACAACGAATCACAGACAGGAGCAAGGACAATTGTAGGCGCAGCAGTAATGCTCAATGACCTTAACAATTTAAGGAACGACAACATTTTCGTACCAAATGAAGTTCGCAGCTTCAAAGATGTAACCGGGATAAATAGTCGTAAAGGTTTAGACAACGTAATAATTTCTGATGGCAAGATTGTTAATGTAGTGAGCAATTCATACGGACACCTGCCTAACCAAGTATTCTACGCAGGAGTAGAAAACATGCTTTTAGATGCGAACATTTCAACAGCAACCCGCAGCATCAACCGGGAAAATCGTTCTTTCGCAGTTGACCATATTTTGAATGACGATTCATTGGCTATCACTGTAAAAAACGGGATGGATGAATTACGCCCAATGCTTCGTTTCACTAATAGCTATGACGGTTCTACCCGCACATCGGGCCACTTCGGTTTCTACCGCAAAATCTGTAATAACGGGCTGCATATAGCGAATTCACAAATCGGGTTTAATATTAAACACCGGGGAGAAATTGCTGAGGTGGTAATGCCGAATATAAAGTACCTGATTGCTAAGTTTATGAATAATGAGTATTTTGAACTGAAACGTAAATTTGAGGTGCTTGCTGAAAAAAGGATTGATAATATTGAAGAGTATGTAAAGCTGACTTGTGAGGATCTGAAATTATTCATGTTTGAATCAAGTGAGAAAAACCCTGCACCATCATTAAATGCCAGGACTGTTATTGAAATCATTAATAGGGAATGTAGTCAATTAAATACAAGTCCAAATCTGTGGATCGGGTACAACGCCTTCAACGAAATAATACACGATAAACTTAAAAAGTCTTTCCAAAATCAAAGAGACACTGATTCAAAGTTGTTCAACTATACTTTGGAGTTAGCAGGGAATTAAAAGCCTGGACGTCAATAAAAAGAACTTGTACTTCTGAGAGTACAAGTTCTTTTTTGTTTTTA
>CAIYVS010000663.1 GCA_903929655.1 uncultured Bacteroidota bacterium
CACTATGGGAGCAGTTAATATACCTCTACCTGTTATTTTACTAAACAATACACCAAATGCTCCGGCAACAATAATAATATCATTTTTCAGAAAAACTTTTGCCTCATTCAATACAAAATTGTTAAACAGATTTTGGTATGAATTTTTAAAGGCATTATAAAGTAATAGCCTGCTGCCTTCCTGTATAAAAATATTACCGTACTTGTTGTCAACAAGTATCTTTTCAATATTATTAATCCCATAGAACCTAAGTTCTTTTTTCAGAGACAATAAACGGCTTTTGATCTTTTTGATAAATCAGTATCTTATGATTATTATATACAAGGAAACAATCCCGTAGCGAATCATATACGATTCCTTTATAACGATCATTATCTATAAATCCGAAAAATGCCTTGCCCCCTTTAACATGCAAATTATAAAACCCATCCCTTTTTGATATTGCATAGTAATTGTCACTCCCCGCGCTAACAGCATCAAACCAACCAAGATACTTCATATCAAAATAAATGTCCCCCTTCCTTATCGTATCAAGTGCCAATCCATTCATGAGAAGAGTTTTTTTCAAGGACTTTTTATCCAGCTTGTAAGTATTTCCTTGTGACATGAGTAATGATGTATCCTGCGAATAAGGTATAACTCTTGCAACATTATCGATATCGTATTTGCAGTATCTTATATGCTTGTTCTTTTCAATTAGAGCCAAGGTGTTTGTAGAATTATTCCACCAATAGCAAACACTATCATTAAGGCTCCCAACATAATTAAAATAAGCTAAGTCAAAGGCTGTAATCCTTTGATAAACTGAATCTGCGCCATAACTGGTGTAAAACCCATTTGTTGCTGTTGCCGCAATGTGGCCCCAGAAAGGGTCATCCAAAAAGTAGGTAATCTTATGTTCGGGTGGGATAGTAAAGTTAGAATCAATATTAAATGCTTTCTCCAGGTGAAAATCTGCGTCGAAAGTAAATGCATGACCCTTTGTTACTGCCACCAGCTCATTTAACTTTGGACACATCATCAAAATATCATCGCTGCCCTTTCTTCCGGTAAGTTCACTCAAAACAACTTCTCTGAAGGTTTTTCTTCTAAAGTCGAATATCCCGATGTGTTTAGTATACGGATTGTAGGTATGGAAAATGTGATCAGAAAAACATGTCATCATAAACCATACATCATGCATAAGATCTGTATTTTTTTTTGTTGGAGGAAGAATATTAATTTTCCCGACCTTCCGGGCAAAAGATTTATCTCCGGCAATGTTTATTTTATAAATATCATTGTTAATTTCTACGGTATATAAATCATTATTAGTATCTATAATAAAAACGCCGTTGTGGGCTGATATACTCGCATCGTAAAGGAGTGTATCGTTTCTTTCTGTATAATATTTCGTTCCTCTTCCTGGCGTACCAATAATAATAACACCATCCTTATAATCTTTTATAAGCCTTGGGTATAGCCTTATCTCTGGTGTCTTATTAACGACGTTATGATACTTGTTTTTATAAATATAACTCAGCTTATCAGATATGCTGAACAGCCACATTCTGCCTTTCTTATCTTCAAACAGGTTCCATACATCTTTATTAACAAAACCCTCAGGAAAGTCAAAGACTTTCAAACTATAGCCATTATACCTGGCCACTCCTTTATCAGTGCCTATCCACAAATATCCAAAATGGTCTTTTGTAAGATTATAAACATGGTTGGAAGGCAGTTCATTGTAAATATTTATGTTATACTGGTTTATGTCCTGTGCAACAGAATTACTGTTTGCTGAAAACAACAAACAGGTAAGAATATATAAAAGCAGGTACTTCAAAGCGACTCTATTTGCACAAAATATATGCACTGTAAAATATATCATTTTGGCAGATAAACCAACTCAAAATGACATACGGACATCAGGGATGTCTTAACTATCCCATCACTTAAAATTCTGATGATAAAAATCCAGATACTCGCTGATATTATGGTCGAATAGCAGTTTTTTGTAGTCGTGGGCTGAAATAATAAATAGCTGGTATTCATTGGGTTTGTACTCACTGAAAATGTTTGAATATTGGTCCAGATTATTGAGGTAATTTTTTGCCTCATCCAGGTTAGGGAAACTCTTTACCAAAAGAATGGAATGCTCTGAATTGAACA
>CAIYVS010000664.1 GCA_903929655.1 uncultured Bacteroidota bacterium
AAACACCAGACGATCGCTTTTTCGCCCAGGGATTTCCAAATAGTTGGGGTGGTGGATGACAGGCCTGATACAAGCGTGATAGGGATTATCCGCTATAGCATTTTAAGTAAAAAATTTAAGGTGAATTTGCTGAATGGCGCGGCATGGTCTATAGATGACTATTACCGAAGAAATGTGGAGCAGAATCCGAATGCCACGCCCATAACCATACATATAAAGGAGCTGAGCCTGGGCGAAAAACCAAATGGGCTGCGGGATGAGGCGGACTTGTCTATGACTATGGAGTTTTACAGCGGCAGCAAAAAGCTGGTAGAATATAGCGGCGAGAGCTCCATACAAGCCGGGCTTGACGTGAGTTCTTATGTGGAGGGGCATATAAGGGAGCGGCTGGAAACGATGCTGAAGGAGTTTGACAAATTCTGGGTTAATAATAAGGATGCTTATATGGGTAAGCCATCCCTGAAACTAAGCGTACAAATAGCCACAGAAAACGATGATCCTGACCGCATCGTATACAGCAGGCAGCGGCCATTAACACTGGACGATTTCCAGGGGCCACCAAGCGACGTCAGCCGGGGCGCTGCGGAAACCTGGAGTGGCATTTTTATGAAGTCTGCCTCTGAGACTTTGAATAATAAAATATCGGTGAAAGTGTCGGTCATTACTTTTTTTGACAAAACAAAGTCCTGGTGCAGAAAGTCTGCGCGCACTGCTTATACCCTGGCCCACGAACATATCCATTTTGACATCACTGCCCTGAAGGCTTGTGAGCTTTATAACAAGGTACTCAATGGCTCATTCTCGTATAACAATTATGATAAAGAGCTGGAGCAATTACAGAAACAGGTGCAGAAGGAAATGGAGCAAATGCAGAATGACTATGATAAGGAAACCCAGTATGGCACTATTAAATCTGCGCAGGCAAAATGGGCTGAAAAAGTAAAGCAGGAGTTGGCTGCACAGACCTGTTTTAAATAATGATGCAAGTACTTTCGGGTATTTGCTTATTACAGTTCCAGTTTGGTTTTAAGAAATTTTAAGGTCAGCAAAATGCAGATAAATCTTATTTTTCATGTTCGCGTGTTTTAAAACCAAATATGATACACCTTCATTTTACCCTATAAATGTCCTCCTTTTATAATAAAAAATACTAAGCGAAAAAAAGGGAATAAATAAGTATTTGTCTTTTTCATGGAGTGATGCCTGAAAGAATTATAATTCGATACTATTTGTAAATAAAAAAATAATTACAAAAAATATAAAATGTTCATTCTCGTTTCTATTTTGCAAAAAACATTCCTTCATGGCACTAAACTACCTAATTCCGACCAAGGACAATTTACATACTTTTGGAAATTACTACGCTTCCAATGGCGCTATCACTAATACTGTACAAAGTGTAGCAGTTACGGCAGCCAGTGATGCTTCTAAATCTGTATTCAAAAAAATGCTGGGCACCATGCTAGAAGGGGTGCTTGCCGCTGCAGGTGCGTCTCTTGCTGCGTCAATGTTCGATATGATTACCGGTACTCCTTCGGACCCGGACCTGGAAATGCTTAATAATATCAGCAACCAGATAACTGCGCTTGGGAACGCTATTTCCGGTTTACCGCAGGCTGTATCTTACAAACTAACGTACAAAGCTGTGCAAGACAAAATTACCGGAATCAACCAGTTATTCCGTGCTGAAGATGTCAAGAGCCTGACAAGTGATGAACTGCACATGCTTATCAATTTCCTGAGTCCGGGTATTGGCGGCGACCAATACACTGATTACCGCTCTTGTATCAGCAACCTGCTGCGGGCAGCCTATGGTGTTACCATGGAAGATTTTGATGCAGCCCAGGGCCAGCTCGTTACACTTGGCACTTCCCAAGACTGCCAGGCGAACAATATGAATGCGCAGGCCCTTGGCAGCCCTACCGGGTTTAATGATTATATACAGGGGCATCTCAATATCTCTACCCTACTTATCGGCGTTATCACTTCTGTTATTATTGCCGCAGTGAAGGTTTACGGTTTCCTGGCCAGTGAAGATAACCAGGCTGTTCTGTTTGATAAATATCCTGATTTAAAAAACAGTATCCAGACAAGGCTCGGGAATCATACTGTGATATCAGATCTATGTAATCCGGGTTCGCAAAACTCGTTGGCCAACATACTTGGCCAGTCGCTTATGGAAGCCCCTTGCGGCCTGGTTGGGCGGGCTGTTTTCCACCTTTATAGTGCTATGGTGTTCAACACAACACCGGAAAGTAGTAATAACTCAATTAATTGCAATGTTGTGATACAGCATTACGGCGATGGCTTTGTTTCTACCAAAGACCCCGAAAATGGTTATTATACACTACAATATATAAGCGACCAGAACAGCGCCACGAAGTGGTTTTTATCGTTTGCAAAAGGTACAGTAAGTAATATAGTAAATGTTGCAGGACCACACGGTGGCTTCCTCGCTTTGTTACCAACCATAACAAACAGCTATGCATATGAGCTCATCGAGGCAAAGATACCTGGCCAACCTTCAATATCTATTCCAAATTTTGCATTTGCACTGTGGACCCTTATGGTGAATGGAAATGGCAACGGTGGCTTCAATTTCATATTCAGGTCCGTAGGCGGCGGCGGAGAACTGGCACTTGCAAATAACCACGCATGGCTTGAGGATACTCAGCCCGGTAATTATGACTATGGCGACGGAGGCAACCCCGATATACAATGGCAATTGACGTATCATGACCTCCATTAAAGCTAATATAGCCCCGCATATAGGCTGGTTTTAAGCTTTTGCCAAGTGGCAACAGGGAGCGTATGTATATATCCAGCCTGGTATGCGGTGTGTTTCTTTATACGGTGTATTAAGATTTAAGCTATCAAAATTTCAACTTATCTTTGCCGGGCCAATGGACAAACATCATACCAAACCGTTTGATTTCTTCAGGAGGGTAAAAACGCACTACAGGGTTGTCTTTATAAATGACGAATCCCTGCAGGAGGTTTTGTCTTTCCGCCTGTCTATGCGGAAGCTGTATGTTTTTTTCAGTACTATTTTTGTGGTTATTGTGATACTGACTACCTGCGTCCTGCTGCTTACTCCGCTTAAGTATTATATACCGGGCTATGGCAATAACAAAACGCATATGCAGGTTATAAAAATGAAAAGGAACCTGGATTCTTTATCGGACCTGGTAGCGGCGGAACAATTGTATGAGGCCAATATGCGCAAGGCGATAAACGGAGACTATACCGGGAAGGGCGATACTACGCGCCTGGATATGAACCAGGTAAAAAAAGAAGCCATGACCATATTTCCTAAAACAGGTAAATAAGCGCATATGGCCAGCCCAAACAAATATGCCAATTCGGCCCGTTATGCATCATTGGCCAGCCAATGGATGATCCTGTTGCTACTGGCAGTTTGGGGGGGCAGGAAACTGGATGGATGGACCGCCTGGAAATTTCCTTTATTTACTATTATATTGCCGCTCCTTGCTTTGTGCCTGTCTTTGTGGTTGCTGATTAAAGAATTGAACAAACCGAAGAAATGAAAAAGAAATTTATTACTACAATAGTAAGCCTGTTTGTATTGTTATGCGTTGCCTTTTATGCGCTTCATTTCTACCTGCCCGATTACCGGCTGGCTGTGCTGATAGGCGGTAATGCACTTATGGCGGCACTATCATTAAGCAGTTTCCTGCTTGTCAGCAATCAGATGAATAAAAGGCCACAAGCTTTTGTAAGGGGTGTACGATGCCTATAAAGATCAAAAAGATTTTTTAATACTCTCACATACTTGTATGCCAGAGGTTGATAGTATACCGCTTTTAAAAGCTTATGAACAAAAAATGATTAATGG
>CAIYVS010000665.1 GCA_903929655.1 uncultured Bacteroidota bacterium
CAGCTACTTTCTCTTCTTTTTCTATTACTGCCCGCACTTGTGCAGATTCTTCATCTTCTTCATTACCGCCTTCTATCTTGAAAGTGTAATTGATCTGTGACATATAACTGAATACTGCAATGAGGATGCTGGTAAGTGCAGCAGCAGGAGTAGGGTAGAAGCCACAAAACTGGTTGAAGAATTTTAGCAGCAGGTAGGTAAGTATGATGCAGGCAATGGTAAGCATTACATAACGAAAGAACTGCACGCGCCCCCTCAGGTCAGACTCCGGGAAAACAATATGCCTCGATAATACGAAACCAGTGGGGAAACTAACACTAAAAGCCATCATATATGCAGCAATCGGTGCGGTTATCTTGAAGCTATTATATATATGTATATCCCTTTGGTGAAGGACATAATTGTAACTTACGAAATACAATAAAATATAAAATACCTGGTTAGAACCACCACACGCCAGGTAACGGAAAGTTCGCTCATTGATCCAACGCTTAAAAGGGCGGTGGAAGAAGTCGATAATCGCTAATATGATATGTCGTACCTGTTGTAGCAAATGCTAAAAGCGCAAAAATAAATCTATTTCCCGAACCATTTGTTAAGATTGGACTGGAATTTGTGCGCGAAGTTAAAATTAAATGCGTCAATATTTTTAATATGCTGTTAAATATAGCATTATGGGGAAATGGTCGCTATAACCATTTATCCACATAGTACCTGCAAAAGACGAATGGGGGTAGCCCAAAAAGCGTTTATTATGGTCTACCATGAAATCTTTTTTGAAAATAATGGCCTTTTCGTAATGTAAAGATGCTTTGGTCTTTAGGAAGGAGGCAGACAACAGTATCTGGTCATAAAGGTCCCAATGGTCCAGGTATTCCAGGCTGCCCCGGCCACTTTTGTAAATATTAAGCCAGGGATTATATAAATCAGTGGCACTTGTAGCATATTTTTCAGATCTGGCAGCAAGTACTCCCGGCAGCAGGGAATCGCTGGGATTGGTATTCAGGTCGCCCATAACAATGATCTTTGCATTGGGGCTGGCCTTAAAAATGGAATCTACTTTGCCCCTGCAGGTTTTAGCACTGGCAAAACGTTCTATACCACTAGTTTGGTCTCCCGTTCTGCCCGAGGACCAATAGTTGACAAGAATATGAACGGTATCCCCCCGGAGAAGGCCTTTTACATACAGGATATCCCGAAGAGAGCCCTGCTTATAGGAGACAGGTATGGTATAAGAACTTAAAGGGCTGAATATGCCGGGTTTGTACAAGAGGGCAAGGTCAAGGCCATTTTTATCGGGAGCATCAAAGCTGATAAAACGGTAATTGTGGTCTTTTAGTCCCTCCTCGCTGATAAGGTCGTTCAGTACCTCTTCGTTTTCTACTTCTGCCAGGCCTATGATGGCCGGGCCGGAAGGTATATCCTCGTCCATACTATAAAGCACGCGGGCAATATTATGTAGTTTTTCCTTGTAGGTCTTATCATCGTAATGAAATCTGCCTTCCGGGGTGAAATCCGGATTGCTTTTTCCTGACTTATGCTGTGTGCCAAACAGGTTCTCGCAATTGTAAAAGGCAATAGCTATATCATCCGTCTTTTGCCCATAAGTGGCATAAGAAAGAATCATGCAAAGGAGTAATAAAGATGTCTTTCCCGGAATCAATTTTTTTTGTTAAGATGAAAAAAGCTATAAAAGCTTTCAGCAAAATAGCTTTAATTGCAAAAAAATACAACAATTATGGCAATGAGACAAGGTATGATCATGGAATTGCAACATGAAGCAGCCAATTCACGCAAAATGCTTGAAAGAGTACCAATGGAGAAAGCAGACTGGAAACCACACGATAAGTCTATGACGTTGGGACGTCTTGCAACACATGTTGCAGAACTGCCTAACTGGACGCTTGTGACCCTTAATTCAGACGAACTGGATTGGGAAAAGTTTGACTACAAGCCCAATATTGTGAACAATACAGAAGAACTGATTGCTTTGTTGGATAAGAACGTTGCCGCCGCAACCGCTGCATTGGAAAATGCTACCGATGAAGACATGATGAAACCCTGGACAATGCGCAAGGGCGAGCAGGTATTTTTTACATTACCCAAAGCGGCAGTGATACGTAATTTTTCATTGAACCATGGTTACCATCACCGCGGGCAATTAAGTGTTTACCTGAGGTTAAATAATGTGTCAGTACCCGGAATGTTCGGACCGAGCGCAGATGAGACTATGTAATTTGATGATATGCAAATTTGAAAATGACCAGGGTTTTATGCAGATAAGACCCTGATCATTTCCAGCATGTCTTTATGAATGCAGGTGCGTTGTTTTACGGTGCTTTCAAAAGGAGTATAAACAATTTCATCGTTTATGACGCCTGCCATTACCTGCGTATGATCGCTAAGTAAAGCCCCTATTGCTGCATGGCCCAGCCTGCTTGCCAATACACGGTCGCTGCTGCTGGGGGGGCCTCCCCTTTGAATATGTCCCAAGACTGTGGTACGTATATCCAACAAAGGGAAACGTTCTTTCACACGAGGATAAAATTCCTTTACGCCGCCAAAATCATCGCCTTCTGCCACTACCAGTATATGCACTGTTTTTTTGCGTAGTTCATCCCGGTCTATCCTGTCCAGTACTTCATTAATATCCGTGGCTTGTTCGGGTATCAATATGTCTTCAGCACCACAGGCAATACCACTATGAATAGCGATGTAACCGGCATCCCGGCCCATTACCTCTACTAAAAAAAGACGGTCATGCGCTTCGGCAGTATCTCTTATTTTATCAATTGCCCATACTGCAGTGTTTACTGCCGTGTCGAAACCAATAGTAAAATCGGTGCCTGAAAGGTCTTTGTCTATCGTACCGGGAATACCAACAGCGGGTATGGTGTATTTATTAAAAAAAGCTACTGCGCCCCGGAATGTGCCGTCTCCGCCTATTAATACCAAACCTTCGATATCATGTTTTTGCAACTGAGTGTATGCCTTCTGCATGCCTTCATCTGTCATGAAATCTTTGCTGCGTGCTGTTTTTAAGATGGTGCCACCGCGACCAATGATGTTGGAAACGTCTGTGGTCTGCATCTTAAATATATCACCATCTATCATTCCCTGGTACCCGCGTCTTATACCATATACATCAAGGCCATGATACAAAGCTGTGCGTACGGCTGCTCTTATTGCAGCATTCATTCCGGGGCTGTCACCGCCCGATGTGAGTATGCCTATTTTATTGATCCTGGCAGCCATAGTAAATATTTGTGGAAAATTACAAAAATGTTAGCTCGCATTTTCGATCATTTTATGATTGTTTGCATTTTAACCCAGATTTTGCATTAGGAAGTTACGGTCAGACTTAATGGCAGTTTAGTTGTTTCAATAAAACTGAAAAGGCTATCATACCATTGTCGTCTTTTGAGAGGAACAGACATTTTCAAGG
>CAIYVS010000666.1 GCA_903929655.1 uncultured Bacteroidota bacterium
ATTAAACTTTCGCTGCTTAATTTCTGAATTATATATTTATTTTTATTTTTCACTTATACGATCTGTGCGTAAGATTGCTCAATAATAGAGAAAATATCTTGTAAAATATCGTCCGCCTCACTCTTTTTTTCTAAAATCCTTGATGTTTCTATCCCATTATCGATATGAAACAACCCATGCCTATGCTTATAATAATAATTATAACTTAATTCTAAAGCCTTTATTGCATTATTATCATTGATTATTTGTTGTGTTTCTAAAATTAGCTCAAATTTATCACCAATCTTGTTAAATACAAACTTCGAACCAACCTCTTCTCTTAACCTTATATCATACGTTAAAAACATTTTTTTAATATATCCTTCCAACCCTCGTAAGGCAGGAAAAACAAATGCTGAATAATCTTTTAAGTCTATATCTAATGTTTTTAATGATATAGACGGACTAATAATTGCCACTAAAGTATCTCCTAAATAATTATAACTGGTTGGTAATATTTGCTTTAACGACTCAATAACCTTTTCTATTGGTATATCTACCTCTAAAGATGTAAGTTGTAATTGTATAATTTCTTTAAATGGTAGTATGGTTGTTAGTGCTTCCACAACTATTCCTTTTACCATTTTACCTTTACCTTGTATTTGAAAACTTCCATTATTATATAGGTTTAGAGAAACATTATCCTTTTGCGGGCCAACTATTTTATATTGAACCCCACTAACTAATTTACTTCCATCTTCAACAGAGCACCCATGTTCAATAATATATTGTTTTAACATATTAAATTGCTCCTTGCTAATATTTCTTAAATATATACTCTGCTTTGTATTGTCTTTTATTTCACAATTTTTTACTATAAATTTGGCAATCTCTTCTGACAACTTGGTATTTTTACCTGATGAGGTGTTTATTGTAGTTTTTCCATCTAAAGCATGATATATATTAAGAATAACATCATTTTTTTCTCCTTTAATTTTAATGGTGTATGCATGTTGCGTATTATTAATTATAGGCCCAGATAGCTTTTCGAAAGTCGGGAATGATTTTATTGATTGTTCTATTTTATCTCTATTTAAGTATAAACCTTTGAAAGACATATTATATAGATTATTTAATTTGCAAATATACAATCATAAACTCCAATTGCAAGGGGTGTTTTCACGGAGTTTCAATTCCTTAACCCTATTCTTTTGGGCGGCTAACCCCTACCGCCGAAATAACTGTCATTTAGCAGCAAAGATGAAATTTATTACTTTGGCATCATGAAGTTTAGAGCTATCCTTGTCATTTTTAGTTTGTTGTCTTTACTATCCTGTAAAAAGGAAGAGACAAAATATTGTTTTCAATGCTCCGGTTATTCAATTAATGGTCCAAATCAAAATGGGTCTCTAACAACTATTATCTGCAATATGACGCAAACCCAGATAGATGATAGTGTAAAGGCAGACTATGCAAGAGGGTATAATTTGAGCTGTACAAGACAATAGGTACCACCATTGTAGCTATCATTTAGCAGCAAATAAATTATGAGGAATGAGGACCTTGATGACGGCAAGTCCCGAAGAGGAGAACGCCTACTGACGGAATTATAAAAGTTCATTTCCCAAGTTCCCTGATAAGGCCTTGATGAGGTTCTATAAGCGGCCTACTCCATCCCTCGCAGAAAGCCAATAATAAGAAAGGGGGCCTGATGAGGGAACAAATATGAGCCATTTGATGCCCCAGGCTGCTTGTGCGACTATTTTACAAAATAATACGTTGGATATTTACTATTAAAAGACATATTTTGCCCATCAATTGTACATGATGCAAGGGTTCTTTGGCAATAATTTCCACCATAGCAGCCAGCCTCGCATTTATATGGCAATTCTTCTGTTGCATCTCCACCAGACTTTATATTAGTTATGCTAAATGTCCTATTGTTTAAGGTTGGGAATATTAATCTGTAGTCGTTACCGGCACCGGCACCAAAGAAACCGCCTAAATATTCGGTATCGTTACTGAATCTAACAAATTCCAGCATGAGTTGAATATTTCTAAAAGATATAGTGTCCACTACGCTATCAAAAGCATTATTCGCTTTGTAGCTGACAAAAAATGCTGAATCAATATCTGTGGTATCGAAACCAATGGTGTTAATATATAAACCACCTTCATTACAAACATAGGTGCATTTGCAGGTGCAGGAACTAAGATAAAGCGCAGAGAAAGCAAAAAATGAGAAAAGAAGGTATTTCATTATAGGTGTTTTATTTCTTAACAAAACAAAAAATGTGCCGTATTTTAGGTACAGCAAGTCCCAAAGGGGAGAACGCCTACTGACGCGGAATCTGCTATTTATTTTTTTGCTAGCGGTCAGGTATTTCGCGCATAAAATCGCGTTTCATTTCATCGCCTTCTGTTATCAGATATTCGTGATTCAAATGTTTTGCAATAGTAAGCCTCGGCACAACACTAACTTTAACATAATAGGCATTAGGGTCTTTTTTTATTTCTTTTATAGCTTCTGCTTGTGTTACCATTCCCCAATCACCACCAATATGGGTAATTATATCATAGCGATCAACCAGGATCTGTTTTCTGACGAATTTTACGAGTTTTGACATAAAATATGCAGCCTTTTGTTTTATAAGGTGAACATAAACCTAAGTAAATGAAAATAAATAAACAAGCACAAGCATTTTAAAACCACATTTTAAAATCTTATTGTGGCTTAGCCATCTGGCATATAAAAACCTACTCCCTCCCTTGCAGAAAGTGAATAATGAGAAAGGGAAAGACGGAGACTCCCAAAGGAAATTAATGCTTTAATACATAAACGAGTGTAAGGAGAAGATCAACAAGTCCTAAAGCGAGGCCCCAGGAAGCCCTGCCCTGATGTGGCCTATTGTTTGTTAAACCTATAATACCACAGACTATAGCGCCTGCTCCTAAAATAATACCCGCAACAAAAAGGCCGACCAATCCGGAAACTAAAGATATGGTTGCCATAGCACCATTTCCGCTTTTTCTGCCATAATATTCAGGCTTAGCAAGCGTTTTAATTTTTTCAATTTGCCTGTGAATAATATTTTCCTTCTTTTGTTGTTTTTGTATAGAAACCGGAAAAGCTGCGTAGCTTAATTGAAAACTCAGAAGCAAAAAAACAATTAGTGCTATATACTTTTTCATTTAAAATAAAACTAAGGGGTTAAGAGAATTTCCTCAAACCTACTTCATCCCTGGCAGAAAGTCAATAATCCCCTACTGCCGAAATAGCTATCATTTAGCAGCAAATCAATAATGAGGAATGAGGGCCTTGATGACGGCGAGTCCCGAAGGGGAGACTCGCCTACTGACTGAATAATGGGAAAAGGGGCTTGCAAATCACAGCCTTTATTATTATGTTTATTTGTCCCGTTTTTCAGCTTCGGACAGCTGACTGAATCCTTTGCTGATGGTGATTTCACAGCCAACCCAGCCTGGACGGGAACTACAACCAACTTTATGGTAAATGCAGCAGGACAGACAGACAGACAG
>CAIYVS010000667.1 GCA_903929655.1 uncultured Bacteroidota bacterium
CGGGTGTGTAAGCGACCTTTTAAGGGGTGGTTTGCGGCCTGTGAATTAAATATGCTAAAACCAAATCATTGCAATACTCCCGAACACAGCCTTTACCAACATCAGCCCGTCAATAATAATAAGGTAATACAATATAGGCCTGCGCCGCTTCATAGAAAAGGCTACCTGTATCAATAAAATAAAGGGAACCATGTTCAGGAGTATTTTCATCATACTGAAATTATGGGTAAATCCATAAGTGAGAAAGGTGCCAAGCCCCAGTATGCATAAAGGAATAAGGATGAAAAAGATGGTGTAACGCAATCCTACTTTTACCACAAATGTTTTCAACTCTTTATTGTGGTCCATAGCATAGTCCTTTATATCGAACATAATTCCCAAGACTGTAACAAACATGAAGTTCTTTAAAAAGAGCAGGCATCCTATAGATGTGAATTGATAAGGCAGATCATGCACAATATCATAATACAAAACAGGATACAGGCTAACCAGCCCACCCCATACAAACCCAATAACGAAAGGCTTTAGCCAGCCTATATTTCTCAAATTGTACTTCCCTAATATTTTATTCTCCACACCATAATATAAACCGGCCACTAAGGGAAAAACCATTATCAAAATCCAGTGCAGCAAAGGCATATGCAATATTTGCTGCGGGTAAGCCATCATTAAATAAATGCCAAATGCCAGGATTATAACAATTAAAGCAAGCTGGCTTAGTTTTACAAGTTGCCCGTGTTTACGATACCATAATAAGCGCTGGTTGCTGGTAGGGACCAATGTTTCCTGCACATAGGCCTTTGTATAATAAAGAACTGTAACCGCAAACAAAGCAATATAATAAAAAACACTATCCAGCGGGAAACCTTGCTGTAAAGCTGCTTCAATAGAAAGCCCTATGGCACAGATACCATAAAAGTAATTACCAAAAAAAATAATATGCACTAATGCATTTCTTGAGCGCAGAGACATTATTTAAAGTACCGGATTAGTGCAAATGTAAATGCCTAATGCTGTATTATCACCTTTTTACTCATTACGCCCCCACTTTCGTCGGCTACTTTTAAAATATATATCCCTTCTGGGAGTTTGGATACCGGAATATGAGTCTCTGCCTGTTCTGTTTGTTCTGAGTAAACAGTTTGTCCCAACATATTCAGCAGATAAATAGCGTGCATGGTATTACCCGGTATTTTCAGTGATAGTTCATCATTGGCGGGGTTGGGATAAACATCGATCAGATCAGGGTTCTTCGTAAGATTTGAAGTGCTGAGCAAATGGCATGGCGCACAAGCTGAAATGGTTTTACATACACTAAGGGCTTTATATGTAAGAGATGAACCTATATCTTGAGGAAGGCAACAAAAACAGCCTGTCTGTTTTTCATACAAAAGCATACCAACACCCACTTTGTAGCGCCCGGGAACCCCACAGCCCTCCCCGCTATTTCCACCAAAATAAGCTGAGGCTGAACTTAAGCCCCAATCGCCATCCACTTCATATAAGTTGCTTTCAAAACAACTAGAAGTGTCTTTTTCTGTGTAATAAAATACGTAATTGCAATGTCTTTCTTCCGGCATTTTTGTCGAGTCAAATAAAAAACTTGTATCAGAATATTGAATCGTATTATAAGGTGTTGTTGTATAATAGGTAGTACTTCCCATTGTTGCTTTTGAAGATATGCTGTCAGAGTAAAAAATTGGAATTTGGTAAGTAGTGGGGTGATTATTTTGATAAACGTAGTAGTCAATAGATCCACTATAGGTAAGTATGTCTCCAATGTTATAATTATACACTTCAGTAAGAGTGGGATCGTGATATGCAATTTGAGTAAATTCCTGCAAAGAATCTATTCCCTCATTATAACTATTAGACCAAAAAAGATTATTAAAGTCTTCCTGACAAGCGTAGAAATAATAATCAAACTTTGAATAGTTTGAAACCGGGTAAGGAAATGTATATAAGTCAAAAGTTTTTACAAACCCATAGTTCTTGCTTAGTACAATCTTAAAATTGTTAATGGGATTGGAAGGCAATAAAATCCCAGCACTATCAACATGAATGATAATAGTTTTTATTGAATCCAGATTTCCGAGTATAGACATTGTATCAACCGAACTTACAG
>CAIYVS010000668.1 GCA_903929655.1 uncultured Bacteroidota bacterium
AAGCAATCAATACCTCACGTTTTTACGCTTTTGTCCGTCTAATAAAATAGAAAAAAGTTCTTTGAATAAAAGTGTATTTAATATACCCATTAATATCTTATTTATGAATAAAAAATACAGTTTCATTATTTGTATTGTATTCTTATTGCTTTTTAGCCCTAAACCAATCCAGGCGCAATATTGCACACCTTCTGCGGCATCCACCTGCGATGAGACTATCACTAACGTGAGCTTAAACACTATTAATAATACTTCATCCGGCTGCGGCACTGTTTTGCTGGGATATAGTAATTATACATCTCTTAGCACTACGCTAAATGCCGGGCAAACATATTCAATCAGTGTAAGTGTTGGACCCAGCTATGCCGGTGATTCGGTATGCGTATGGATAGATTATAATCACAACCAGGTTTTTGAGCCTAGTGAATTGGTTACAATCCTGGCTTGCTATACAAATGGTGCGGGATCTACCTGCTCAGGCTCTTTTACTGTTCCTTTTAATGCCTTGTCTGGCAATACACGCATGAGAGTTAAAGTAAATTATTTCGGAACGGGAAGCAAAAGCCCTTGTGTAGATGGTTCGTTTGGAGAGGCTGAAGATTATACAGTAAATATTGTATACCCGTATTGCACACCTTCTGCTGCTACTTCTTGCGATGAAACAATCACCAATGTAACCGTAAATACGCTTAACAATAGTTCTTCAGGCTGCGGTACGGTTTTCCAGGGATATAGTGATTTTACTTCACAAAGTACTAACCTCGGCATAGGGCAATTGTATACCATTTCAGTAAGCTTAGGCCCAACCTATACAGGAGATTCCGTGAGTATATGGATAGATTATAATCATAACTTCACTTTTGATGCTACTGAACGAGTTGCAGTGTTGTCTTGTTACACCTTCAGTACTTCGGTGTGCACTGCAACTTTCAGTTTGCCTATCAGTGCTTTAACAGGCAATACACGCATGAGAGTTAAAGTCAGCTATTCAAATACCGGTAATAATAACCCATGCGTGGATGGGACATATGGAGAGGCTGAAGATTATACAGTAAATGTTCTTCCGATCTGTACAGGCACTCCAGCTGCTGATATAATTAACACTGTTTCTCCAGTATCTATTTGCAGCGGAAGTACCCAAAATATTGTTGCAAGTGATACTAATAACGCAGGAGGCATAGTGTATCAATGGCAACAGGCGCCCGCTGCTTCCGGCCCATGGAGCAATGTAAGCGGTGGTATTGGAGCTACAACATTATCTTACACAACTGCTCCGTTATCTTCCACAACTTATTTCAGGCTAAAAGATTCCTGCACCAACAGCTTGCTTAGCAATACGAGTAATATATTTACAGTGAATATTATTAATGCTCCAAGCATGTCAAGCCAGCCCACAAATGCGATCATATGTGCAGGTGCTAACAGCAGTTTTTCAGCAATAGCTACTGGTAACGGACTTACATACCAATGGCAAGCCAATGCTGGAAGTGGGTTTGGCAATATTTCAAACGGGGGTGTATACAGTGGGGCTAACACAAACGTGCTATCAATAAACTCAGCTACTGCATCCATGAGCGGGTATACTTACAGATGCATTATTACAAATACCTGCGGAATAAGTGATACATCAAATGCGGCCAGCCTTACTGTGTATGCCGCTTCTCAACCTGTAATCGTGGCCTTGGGACCTACGACCGTTTGTAATGGATCGGATGTGATGTTGCATACAAATCCATCTCCGGGTGTAAGTTACCAGTGGAGCTTAAATAATCTCAATATTCCCGGTGCTACCAGTGATAATTATTCGGCTAATATTTCAGGAAGTTACAAAGTGACGGCCAGCTTAGGTAGTTGTGTTTTTACCTCCACTGCTACAATTGTTACAATAAATATCGGACCTGCTCCTTTCACTATTGCAGCTGATGGATCAACATCCATTTGTTTGGGAAGTAGCATTTTACTTACTTCAGATGCCCCATCGGGTCTTTCTTATCAATGGTATGATAATAACAATTTGATCATCGGTGCAATTTCCTCATCTTATAATGCTCCTGATTCCGGGAACTTTACACTGGTAATTACAGATGGCAATGGATGCTCAACGACTTCTATTCCTTTGCATCTGACGATGGATATTGTAAGTCCTGTGATCCAGTATTACGGCAATATGCTGTGTACCGGTATTTACCCAGGCTACCAATGGTATTTCAATGGTTATGCAATTCCAGGAGAAACTGGAACTTGTTATACTCCAACACTGAATGGTCAATACTCCATTTGGGTTACAGATGCACAGGGTTGCGGTGGTATGTCGAACTATATAGATGTACAAGGCTTTACAGCCGTGAATACGCTTAACTCTGCAAATGGCTTCAGAGTATATCCCAATCCGGCAACTTCTGTAGTGCATATAGACGCCATAATGAAACTGAAAGTAAGCATCACAGATCTTAATGGCAAATTAATACTTGAAACTAACGAAACGTCTATTGATATCAGTCAGTTTGCGGAAGGTGTTTATATAATGCAGTTTTTTGATGAAAGTAATAATATTGTTGGCACCGAAAAGCTTGTTAAGTTTAGTTATTAATGATCTTCCTGAAGGGGAGGTAAAACATGTGGCTGTTTACTTGTGGGATCATGCAGAAACTCGTGGGGATCGTAAATCAATCCCATATTCCAAAACATAAATGACCATTTATCTGCCTGCTCTTGTAAAAGCATGCTTGTAGGTTTACCGGCACCATGCCCGGCTTTGGTTTCAATACTAATAAGTACCGGATTATCACAGGCCTGTGCAGCTTGCAAAGAAGCTGCAAACTTAAATGAGTGGGCAGGCACTACCCTGTCGTCATGATCTGCAGTGGTAACCATAGTAGCAGGATAACAAACATGTGGTTTTACATTATGTACGGGAGAATATTTATAAAGATATTCAAACATTTCCTTGCTATCCTGTGCAGTCCCATAATCTGAAGCCCATCCGGCTCCGGCGGTAAATTTATTATATCGTAGCATATCCATTACACCTACAGCAGGGAAACAAACCTTAAACAGGTCCGGACGCTGTGTCATACATGCACCAATCAGCAGTCCCCCATTGGATGCACC
Organism: uncultured Bacteroidota bacterium; assembly: GCA_903929655.1. Taxonomy (GTDB): domain Bacteria; phylum Bacteroidota; class Bacteroidia; order Chitinophagales; family Chitinophagaceae; genus JABDGU01. The sequence goes on from CAIYVS010000668.1 coordinate 3,112, forward strand.
AGATATGGCAAGAAGGTCTTTAGTGGTATAATTTTCTTTAATCAGATATTCTGCCGCCGCTATAAAATCATCAAAAACATTTTGTTTATTCATTTTAGTACCTGCCTGGTGCCAATTTTCTCCGTACTCAGCACCGCCTCTAAGGTTTGCCACAGCATAAATGCCCCCGTTTTCAAGAAATGCAATATTACTGGCACTAAAGGTTGGTGTAAGGCTGACATTAAACCCGCCGTAACCATAGAGCATTACCGGGCGGGGCTTTTCCTGAGGATGCAACATAACGTAATGAGTAAGGATCATAGGTATTTTAGTTCCGTCTTTAGAAGCATAAAATACTTGCTCACTTACAAAGAGTTTGGGATCGAATTTCAGTTTAGGTTTTTTGTACAATATAGATTTTCCTTTCCTGAAATCGTATTTATAAATGGTAGCGGGATCTTTGTAGGATGTAAATGTAAAATAGGTTTCTGTGTCTTCAAACTTGCCTGAGAAGCCAGTGAGGGTACCCAAACCAATGGAAGGAATATCCATTTCTTTTTCACCTTCTGTGTTATATTGTTTTACTTCAGAAAGGGCATTTTTAAGGTAATGGGCAAATAATTTATTACCACATGTGGTAACGCTGAGCGGGTTTTCTGATTCGGGAATTATCAATTGGCTTGCATTTAAATCCGGGCTCACAGCAGAAATACGCACTAGCTTAGAATTGGGGGCATCCTTATCTGTGAGAACATATAATTTATCAAACATCCCGTACACAACATCGTAAGTATGGTCGAAACCGGTAGCTATGGGTAAAATGGTGCTGCCTTTTTCTTTTAGGTTCATTATATATAATTCATTACCGTAGGTTGAATTGGCAGCAGAAATGATAAGATAATCCTGATCTTCTGTAACGGCACCACTAATGTAGCGCCTGGGTGTTTCTAATCCGCCAAATATCAATACGTCGCTTGCCTGCGGAGTGCCAAGCTTGTGATAGTACAGCTTATGATATTGGGTTTTGCCAGAGAGCGCGCTTCCATCTTTGGGTTTATCATAACTGCTATAATAGAACCCATCATTGTGCCGCCACGATATACCACTGAACTTTATATTGTACAGGGTATCTTCCAGCCTTTTCATTGTTTTAGTGTTGATAACAACAAGCTTCCTCCAATCTGAACCACCTTCTGACAACTGGTACGCCGCAAGTGAACCGTCCTTAGAAAAATCGACACCGCCCAAAGAAGTAGTCCCGTCTTTAGAAAATGTATTGGGGTCCAGAAAAACCTTGGGAGTTTCTTTGCCTTTTTGCCTGTATAGTACGGATTGATTTTGCAGTCCATTATTTTTGTAGAAATAGGTGTAGGCCCCTTCCCTAAAAGGCGCTGAGTATTTCTCATAGTTCCATATCTCTGCCATCCTTTTTTTTATCTTGTCTCTAAAAGGTATTTTGGCAAGGTATTCAGCAGTTACTTTATTTTGCCGAATGACCCAGTCCTTGGTTTCGGCAGATGTGTCATTTTCCAGCCACCTATAAGGATCTAAAACTTTAGTACCAAAAAAATCATCCACCTGATCGACCATTTTGGTATCAGGGTATTTTGCTTTGAAAGAAGCTGAACCCTGGGCATTTGCTGTCATATTTACAAGAAAAAGGGAAACGCTAAAAAACAAAAATTTCATAATTGTCAATTTTTAAACACGCTTGTTACCAGAAACCGAAAATAATTACAAATTCTATTACGCGAACATCTTAAATATGGTATATGTTATCCCTGTGAAAAATTTAAAAAACAGATAAAATGATAAATAACATTTTATAAATCGTAAATGTAACAATACAGCGTTATTTTTGCAGTAAATGTTTAATTATATTTAAACACTGAATCGCTTTTTAAAAATATTACGAAATACGGTCCTGATAATAGCGGGACTTTTGATACTGGTTGTAATACTGGTTGATCTCACTCCTATTCAACATTACCTTGCAGACAAGGCAACTGAAATACTTTCCAGAAAATTAAAAACGAAGCTTAGTATAGAGAGAGTAAGAATTGATTTCCTGAATCATGTATTAATCCAGGGATTATATGTAAAGGACCAAAATGAAGATACTTTATTGTATGCCGGCGAAGTACAAATAAGAATCAGCGACTGGTTTTTTTTAAGAAAAGAGAAACCAGTACTGCACTATATTGGGTTGAGTGATGCATATGTTCATTTATACCGCAGGACCAAATCGGATATATGGAATTATCAATTTGTCATGGATGCCTTTGCAGGCAGTAATAAAAAAGATACTGCTAAAAACACTTTTGAGTTTGACCTGAAGAAAGTGGATATTGAAAATGTCCGTTTTAATATGGACGATGCCTGGGTTGGCTATGATATGGATTACGGCGTAGGAAAGCTTACGCTGAATGCAAAAGATATTGATTTTAAAAAAGAGCTGATTGATGTTGATGATATAGATATAAAAGGAGCCACAGTGAGCCTTAAAGCTTATAAAGGCGGAAGGCCACCAGATTCTACCAGGCAGAATATAGTTTATGCAATTGATACTACGCCGTTCAATCCTGACAAATGGGTGGTACTGGTTAATACCTTGTCTATCAAAAACAGCAATTTCAATTTGAGCCTGGATGCTGATACTGTTATTGCAGGCCAATTTAATGCACAACATTTGCAAATAAAAGATATAGCGCTTGAGGTAAATAAACTTAGTATAAACGGAGATACGATACGGGGTAACATGACAGACCTCAGGGCAACAGACAGGTGCGGGCTGGCAATAAAAAAAATGAAGGCACGGATCACTGTTTCGCCCAGGGAGTCAACATGTGATAACCTTTACCTGGAAACGAATCATAGTAAAATTGAGAATTATTACTCGATGCGTTATAAGAGGTTCCCGGATTTTAACGATTACATTACAAATGTAAGAATGATAGTACACCTGAAAAGTGCTGTAATTGACAACAGGGATATTATATTTTTTGCTCCCTTGCTAAAGGATTTCCCAATTACAACTGTTCACGTATCGGGCGATGGTGAGGGTACCGTTGCAAACCTCAGGGGGCAGCACCTGATTGTTAATGACGGAACTGATTTTCTAAAAGGAGATATCAGGATGGAGGGTTTACCGGATATTTACAAAACATATATAGAGTTTAACGATGGAGAATTGATCACAACAGGGCCCAATTTGATGAAATACATTCCTTCATTGATTGATATTCACAATTTTGGATTTAATAATATCAGTTCTATT
>CAIYVS010000669.1 GCA_903929655.1 uncultured Bacteroidota bacterium
GCAAAAAATGTGCAATAATGCGCCATTTTGTGCAACGATCTTGAAAATGGGATATGCCCAAAGATTTAGGTTGCAATCCCGATAGCTATCAGGATAAAATGTGGACAATTCCTGCATTTATATTTTGCTCTTAAAAAGGATAAAAAGCAAAATAGTTAATTGACAATCAACTATTTATCGCTACCTAAATAAAAAAGCAAGGATAAAAATGGATAAAAAAGGATAAGATTATTCACATTTATAAAAGTGTCCACCGAAGGACAAAAAAAGACACCCATCGGGCATCACAAAAAAACCATTAATAATTGATAAACAATAATTTAAGTAAAAGCACACCACCCAAAATGTCCGACTTTCATTCTAATTAGGCATTTGCATTGGAAAACAAAATCAGAGCTCATGCAAAGGCACATTTTTGCTATTCACAGCTGCAATTAGTAGTATCAGGGAACAGAAACCTGCCTATTCCAAAATGCTCAATCGGGAGGGAGCAAAACGCAGTGCCCCAGAACCGGAGTACCCCACGTAACACGCAGTAGAGCTATGTCTTTGCCACGCGGAGCGATTTGGCAAAGACGCGGCCATTGCGAGGCACGAAGCAACCTATCCATTTTAATAGGCCAAGACAAAAGAAAGTAAGACTCGCACAGGAAAAAAAATGCCCTATTTTTACATACAATTCCATCCTTTAATAAATATGAAATTACACATACTCGCCATAGCGGCCCACCCCGATGACGTGGAACTGAGCGCTGCCGGAACAATCATAAAACATGTGCTGAAAGGCCAGGCAGTGGGCATACTGGACCTCACTATGGGCGAACTGGGCACCCGCGGCACGCCCAAGATACGCTATGAAGAGTCCATGAACTCGGCTAAGATCATGGGCCTGGCTGTGCGGGAAAATGCCATGATGGAAGACGGTTTCTTTGGCAACGATAAGGAACATCAATTGCGCCTGGCCAAATACATACGCCATTACCAGCCCGAGATTGTGATTGCCAATGCCCTGCACGACCGCCATCCCGACCATAGGCGCGGCGGCAGGCTGATAGCTGATGCCTGCTTCATAGCTGGCCTGCGCAAGGTAGAGACCAGTTGGGAAGGTGAAGCCCAGACAGCCTGGCGCCCCAAAAGGGTGTACCATATGATACAGGACCGCATATACGAACCCACATTTATAGTGGACATATCAGCAACCTTTGATAAAAAAATGGAAACCATACGCGCCTTCAAAAGCCAGTTTCATAATCCCGAATCCGACGAACCGATAACATATATAGCTACGGATGCCTTTATAAAGAACATAGAATTCAGGGCCAGCACCCTGGGTAAACAAATAGGAACGCGATATGCAGAAGGATTTATATGTGAAAACCTGCCCGGAATGAGCGACCTAGACAGCCTTTTACTGCCGGAACTGGCTTAAAAACGGGGCCGGAAGAAATATTTTTACATTTTGACTTTTTCTTTTTCTTTTTTCATTACCTTTGCAGTCCTAAAAAAAGTAAAAAAATGGCTCGCGTTTGTCAGGTAACAGGCAGAAAACCAGTAACAGGTCACAAAGTATCTTTCTCGAACAAGAAGGCTCTTCGCCGCTTCCTGCCCAATTTGCAGACAAAGCGCTTCTTTCTTGCAGAAGAAGATAAGTGGATAACATTAAAATTATCTACCGACGCTGTTCGTACAATTAACAAAAATGGCTTGCTTGCCACAGTGAAAGAACTTCGCGCAAAAGGCATGGCAATTTAATTTAAATCAATAAAGTCTTTACAAAATGGCTAAAAAAGGAAACCGGGTACAGGTAATATTGGAATGCACAGAGCATAAAAACAGCGGCTTATCCGGTACGAGCCGTTATATTACAACCAAGAACAAGAAAAA
>CAIYVS010000670.1 GCA_903929655.1 uncultured Bacteroidota bacterium
AACTTCAAATAAAATTGTCAACTACTCTCAACAGCGAAATCAACAGCACTATAGTAAAATCCATTTGTGGACGTGATTTTTACAACAATAAATTTAAGTGTATATTCAATGTCTAAATGGTATTATTTAATGATGGAATTATTGCCAAAAACAGATAAGTTAGCAATTGGGATTTTCCGTCTTTTATCGACAATTCTTTATCCCGATTTTCCTATTCAGAGGCCCATCAGGCAATAAAAAGCAATAATAAAAACCCTTAAAAGAGAAGGATAAACTGCTTTTTGTTTTTTTTCTTTAAAAAAGGTATCTGAGGTTTACATAAATAATATAGAACTGTCTATCATCAAAAATAACTAAGGATAGGTATGGTATTGCTAACAACGATCACCTGGCACTGCCATAGAGGTTTTTTTATATTAAAAACGAATGACCATGAAAAAAGAGAACATGTATGGAGTGGGGGATTTTTCCGATGAATTTCTTTGGGAAATAGGCAAAAGGTTGCGTAAGGTGCGATTATCCCGGGAGATGAAACTAGATACTGTCGTAGCAATGACCGGTTGCAGCGAAACCGTAATAAGCAAGGTAGAGAATGGCAAGTATAAAAGTCTTAAAATTACGCTATTGCACGTCCTTACTGAATTTTATGGGATTGAAATGACACAGGTAATCCCATCTAAAACGGATATTGTCCAAAACACAAGCAGTCAATTTTCATAAGCAACATTCCTGGTAGGAATATTTTATTCCTACCAGGAATAAAATATCTTACATCACCTTATACATCCTCACTATAGTATTGCGGTAATCTTTAGGCTCGTAAGTATTATCAAAAGTATTTTTCAGGTCATCCAGTTTGGTTTTAAGTACCATTACCCTGGGTCCTATTTCCTTATCCGATTTATATTTTTTGACAAGCATATCGTACTTGTTGATATGCTCACTGATATGATAAGTAATTTCCCCGTATTTGGATTTCAATGCCTGCACATCAGTTAACTGGTAATAGATATTGTCTTTCCAGTCTTTGGGATATTGTACTTTGTAGCTTGTAACAAGATCAGCAGCCTTTTGGCGCAGGCAACTCAGGTATATATAACGCCTGTTGGCATCTTTATTAGTTACAAATTGATAGTTAAAATCGTTGGCACTGCAATTAACCATATTCAGGTTGCGATTCAATGAGGTATCATAATATACCTGCAGGTCACAAAGTTCTTTGGTTATCTCATCCCATTCATGTTCTATAGCATCCTTGTCATGGGTAAACTGGCATAGTGTCATGGTAAGGGTAAACATACGCTGGGCTTCTTTCCTGGCATCGCTGTTTTTGCGTTTGATGGTGTTTACATAACTTGCCATCCCGGTGCATAACAGTTCAGATACAGTGCCTGAAAGTGGAGTAGCCTGTGCAATATTGCCGCTTAGTTCCAGGATATTGCTTAAAGCATCTAATATGGCATCCTTCCTTTTATTCTTCTCAATATATTCTTTAAAGCCAGCAAACCATTCTTTATAACCCGGATAAGTGGAAGGGTCTGCAGTTTCACTTAAGGATTCAAAAAAATCTCTTGTTGAATGAAAAAGTACCAAAGGCTTTATCTCCCTGTCCATAGATGCCAAATTGATAACAGCCGACTGGTAATTGGCCTGGTAAACATTCAGTTCATTCTGTTCAATGGCCTTTTGTTTATCTTCCAGCAATTTTACCCTTTCCACTATCTTATCAACCTTCTCCTTGCCATTATTACTGTTTTTTAATAAACTGTCCAGGTTGCTTAATTTATAATCAAGCTTTGCAATGGTAGAATCGGTGGCTTTATCCTTTTTTTCAAAGGTCTCCTGTATATCGCCAAGTATCTTGTTCCTTATTTGCTTTTCCGTGTTTGCAGTTGTGTCAGTATTTTCTGCATATACATAAAAAGTACATAATGCAATGAAGCAAGAGAGGAATAGTTTTTTCATAAAATGCTGATTAATTGATTTTTGCATTTATACATCCAAAATTATGCCTTATTGCATCGTTATTATACACTATAACATTTATTTAATGTATGGTAATTATTTGTTATTTATTTATGACTGATGATGATATACTAAGTTTAAATACTTTTCTTCTGAAGAAATAGTCTAATGATCTTTTACCTGGCCCTTCCCACACTAAAAATAAGGATACTAATAATTGCGCCCAATCCGAACGTGTTTCATGCAAAACTGTAGCTAAACCGTCCTTAGGTTAATAAAACAGTATTAAAATAACTCCCGGCAATGCTCAGTAAGATGACTGCAAGCCATACTGAACAGTAGAAAACAATATTTTTTAAGGTAGATGCATTGTCCCAAAGTCATGACTTCAGTGATTGATAAATGTTAAAAGGGACTGGAATTTG
>CAIYVS010000671.1 GCA_903929655.1 uncultured Bacteroidota bacterium
CGTAGCTCAGTTGGTAGAGCAATACACTTTTAATGTATGGGTCTTGGGTTCGAGTCCCAACGGGATCACTTCAAGCCTCTGAAATCAATAGTTTCAGAGGCTTTTTCATTTTAGGTGGCAGAAAAGGTGGCAGTTTTTAATTGTTTCACCTGTCTTACTTTCTATTTTTAAGTATTGCTTTTAATTTTTCATTTGATGCTTCTTCTGGGTAACATGAGATAAGTAATTCAACTTGCTTATCGGGTATAGTACTGAAAAGATTGACAATATCTATATCCGGAAGTCCCAGGCTAGCGGTGAACACATCAGATAAATAATTTGAAATCGTCTCTTGCAACTCAGGGTCATGATAACCATTCTGTTGAATGTCACCCAATAATAATAGTCCCGCCTTTAAAGAGACAATTAAAGCATTCCTTTTATCATCTTTGTGAAGATGTTTTTTCCATTCCACATAACTATCGGGCTTTAACTCTTTAACATCATACTTATCCACCCGTAATTTTCCAAAATAGATTTCGTTGCAATTCAGTGCGGAAAATTGACTTGCAGTAGGGTCAATAATCTCCTTTCCCATCGTTAACCAAAAATGGTATCTACCTGAAACCTCACCACATGACAAGTCATTCTCTACACCTTTAGTTTTAAGATAAATATGTAGTGGATAGCAAATGTTAAAGCACATACATTTAGTGTCAATGCTTCCAAGTGTTCCGTGTACGAAATCTCTTACTATCCTTTTTATTTCCTCATCAATATTTTGCAACATATCAACAAAGGTACGAAGCCAGCTATAACTATCTATCCCTGCCAACCACTTAAAGACAATTGACGCAGAGTTATCAATACAAAAAATAATTCAAACAAAATGTTAATTTTTTTGGTCGTTTAAAAAATTCAAAGTATCTTTGTATAACAAATCAGGTAAGTAAGTTTTTTCCTGAAAATTTCCCTCAATCGGCAGTAAATCTGCCATAACGTGGCTTCTCTATAAAAGGTTAGGCTGCGACCAATAAGAATACCAAACGAGTTCGCACGAATTTCTTTTGACTTTCCATGTGTTCACTGGCGGATGACCAGTGCTATACCTGAAATCTTTAAAAATTCTGCAATCACTCAACCGGCATTTATTGGTCGCAGCCTTTTTGCGTTTGACATTGGCCCAGCCTACTGCAAATAGAAACTGCTATCATCATCCTCCATGCCGGGTTTGGCTTCTTATTGACGTAAGAGCGTGTGGTACGTTAATTCCCGCCGCGTAACTATTAAAAATTAAAAAAATTGAATACAATAAATTACTGCCACAGGCATATAGCTACTGCTTTGCCCAAACCAATCAAACATGCATATTCAGATATGGACCGCAATCAACACGATACTCTGGCAAGTGTCAATCAGTGTAGTAAAATGCTGGAATCCATCTCATGTGAAACTTTAGCCCCCATTCCTGTAACTATAAAACTCCTTAACTATGGTAAATAATACCTTATGCACCCGACAATATATAGATGCAACGCTAATTAAACCTAGTAAATACCTTAATACTGATATTGATGAAGAATACTACCAGATACTCCGTGAAAACGTCAGGCAGCATAACAAAGTCCTTGAACCAGTATATGTAACTAACGGACTGGTGGCTGTAAGTGGAATGCACCGTATTCATCTCTGCAAAGAGTTGAACATACCATTGCCAATAGAGAACATTGGTGAGGTAAGCCCGGAGCAAGAGGAATTACTTGTGTTATCACACGATCTCAAAAGACCCCTTAAACATTCGGAACGATACCGATTGTATGAAGCCATTCGCAGGCATCATAACATTACTCCCGGCAAAAGAACTGATTTAGTTGCTAACGGCAAAGAGTATAAAGCCATAGTAGATAAAGTGGTAGGTAATGATAAATACATATCCCGCTATAAGTTTATTACGGAAAATGCGGTTGCTGCTTTTAATGGAGATGAAGCAAAGGCGGCAAAGTATCTAAAAGAAATAGACGCAGAAACCGTATCTGTTTGCGGTGCTGAAAAGTATATCAGGGCACAAGTAAAAAAGATAGTCAATAAGAAAGTGATACCTGAAAAGGTTGAGGTCATTACAGACTGGGTAAAACTCTTACATAAGGATAGTCGTTTGTTGACTATTGAAGAAACAGGGTTAGTTGATGCCATTGTAACAAGCCCTCACTATGGGTTTGGCAGGATAGACTATGATAATGACGAAGAAAACGTTGGCTGTGAAAAGGATGTAGTAAGTTTTACAGATGCCATGAACCCTTTCTTTAAAACCTGCTGGAACATATTAAAAGATGATGGCAGCCTATGGGTAGTGATCGGGGATTGCGTCAGGGATGGGCAGTACCAGAATGCCCCTGAACATTTTCTACTTATGATGTTAAGCATGGGGTGGTTAGTCAACGATAAAATTATATGGAATAAAATAGCCCCACAGCCTACTTCGGAGTTTAACCGTACTATATGCTCATATGAATACATATATCACTTTACAAAAAGCAGGGATTTTGTGTATAACCGTAATTGGATTAACGAGATACCGGATGAAACTATTACTACGCTCGGTCATACGGAAACCACTTATCATCTGAGGTCATTGGTTGATAAAGTTAAAAATTCCATAATAACTACCAATAAATCATCAACGGCAGCTATTAAGAAAAAATGTGAGGATCATGGCTTCTATTGCACACACAATGCGACCTATCCAATAGATATACCCCTGTATTGCATTTTAGCCTCAACAGTCCCAGGTGATACCGTCCTTGACATATGTACTGGTACATCGGTAACAGGCGAAGCCGCTGTGCAGGTAGGTCGCAAGTTCATTGGCTGTGACATCAATAATCAGTACATACAGGCATCAAAAGTACGGCTGGAAAAATACATAAATGAACAAACTGATTAGCATATACGCCTTACCAGTAAGGGCTGTGCAAGCCTTTACTGGTAAGAATAGTAAAGAATTTAAAAAAATATCAAACAAATACATAACGAAATAAAATGAATAAAACATTAGTAATAACAGAAGAAGACAGGCTTATTGAGATAATAAGACAAGTAATTGTAGGCGTTTTAAAGGATCTTCCTTATCCTAGCCGGGCACAAAATAATGAAGAAGTGCTAACCAGAAGTGAGGCTGCAGAGCTATTGAACGTTACACCAACCACACTAACAAAGTATGTGAAGGAAGGCAAACTCAAAGCAGGCGGCACCGAAAGGAAGTACCTATTTATGAAAAATGATTTAATAAAATTTATGTTTAACAGGTAATACGATGAAAATAAAATTCTATCCACGAAAACCAAACAAAAAAGTAGTTACTGCCATTTATGCGTCCATTTGTTATAATAACAATCGGATAATTGCATTTCCCGGCGAAAGCGTCCATACTGATGATTGGAACAATAAAAACGGCAAAAATGAACCGAAGTCCAGTGCAAAAAATGCTCCACTAATAGGTAATTTATTTAAAGCCGAAAAATTGTACAGGGAAATATATGAGGACCTTCAAATAAAATTAGGCGGAACAGTACCTCCTGAAATTTTTAAAAAGGCAATTGCAGATAAGAAAAAACCACAACAGGTTAAGGTTGATAAGCCTGTACCAATTGGCATTGCAGATTTTTTCAATAAAACGATTGCTGATACTAAAAGTGGTAAACGCTTGTCAGATACAGGTTTAAGATTGAAACCTGATAGTATTAAACCATATAATTCTACTCTTGCCAGCTATAAAGCATTTGAGAAAGAGATGCGTAAGGTCTATGATATGAATAGCCTTAACCAGAAATTACTGGATGATTATGATAAGTATTTAACGCAGGAGAAAAAGCTGGCGTTGAATACCAAAAGTAAATATCTAAAAACATTTATGCTGATGCTACGCTATGGTGTAGAAAAAAAAGTATTGGATAAAAAACTATTAGCTGATATTAAATTATGCCTGCGTGGTGAACGTAGTGATAGTATTTACCTGAACGATAGTGAGATTGACGATTTGCTAAAAATCAAAACGTTTAAGTCACCAACACATGAACTAGTGCGTGACTATGCTTTAATCGGCTTTAAGACAGGATTGCGTTTTAGTGACTTCTCCCGCATTAAGCCGGAACATATCAACAATGGCATGATACAGATTACACAGAAAAAAGTAATGGAACGGGTTACAGTTCCTATACATCCAATAGTTGCTGATATATTCAAGAAATATCCGAAGGGTTTGCCAAAATGTATTTCAAACCAGCATTTTAATGAGTATTTGAAAGAAATATGTGAGCCGGTTCCATCATTACAGAAAGTTTTTGAAAAGAAGATAACCAGAGAAAATGAAGTAGTTATTGAAAAATTCAAAAAATGGCAACTCGTCCAAAGTCATACTTGCCGTAGGAGTTTCGCAACAAATGAATACCGCAGAGGCACACCAGTAATTACGATCATGGCTATAACAGGTCATAAATCGGAAAAAACATTCCTGAATTATATTAAAATGGATGGTGCTGAACACGCAGAACTGATGCAGCAAGGCTGGAATAAAATAGAAAACAATAAATAATAAAATGAAAAAATGAAAAAACAAACGAATATAAGATTATTGATAAAACCATTTTATGCAGCGCCATTAAAAGATGATGGTATATCAGCAGTGAATCAATTGCGGGACAAAATAGGCGTGGATTTTGGTAATACTAAACATCTCGTTACAGGCAGCATATCAGCAGTAGCATTAACCTATTATAATGGAACGGCACTACAATTGTCACCAGATAGAGATAATATCTATCTATTTGTTGGCAGTGGCTTAACTATTGAACCCGCATGGCGTATAACCGATATACTGCACGAATTAAATAGAAAAAATACTACGCTGAATATCACGGCAAATGAAATTGTTGAAATGATACAATCCGGATGCTTGACGGTAAAATTCAATGTTCGCAGAACTGACCATGGCACGCGCTGGCAAATAGATAAAGTATTATTGAAACAACAATTAAGGCTTTTACGCCGTCCGGCAAAACATAAACGGCACAGAACACAGACACAGATGGCAATTTTATAATTAACAACCAAGCAACCTTACGACTAATGGCGTAGGGTTGCTTTTTTATTGTTCATATGGATCCACCATTGAAACACATTCCATTTGCTTCAATTCTATAAATCTGCCTATTTCAAAATTAGGTGTCTTTAAATTAATATATAATTTATGAAACACTATTTAAACATCTCCTATAATCAATATCATTTAAATGAGCTTAAGGCAAATGAACCTAAAAAGGTTGATTATGCAGAAATCAATTGCCAGAAGCAAAAGATGGCTGCATTGAGGAAAAGACTTTGGCAGGAGAAAGATCCAAAGGTAAAAAGCCGACTTGAAAAAGAAATCAAGATATGTGAGCTTAAGATAATGATAGCCGAGATTGTATAGCATATACAAGTATTAGAACGCCGTGCGCTTAGGGCGCACGCTACACTTAACATTGCCGGGACATCTTCGTTCCCGGCTTTATCGTGTGGGTTAATGGCTTTATCGTTGGGCTAATAAGAATAACACTTAACAACACAAGGCAAAGAATACAAAGAATATTAAATAAATAAGAACAATATAATACTATACTTAGCCTGATTTTTTATAGAACCATACCTGACAAGGCTTTCGGACTGAAAAAAACTATAACTGTTTCGGTTTACCATAAACAATAAATTTTATTCATAGAAAGAATGAAAAACGAAAAACTTTAAATGTATTCATACATATAATTAAAAAAACAACAATTA
>CAIYVS010000672.1 GCA_903929655.1 uncultured Bacteroidota bacterium
AGGGGAATAAAAGACTTATCCAAAATTTTATTACTCCTATTGCAAATATTATAAATCCTATCCCTAAAAATGCAAGTGCTATAATAAAAACAATTCCGTTAGTTGGATTTCCTTTATCAAAAATGCCATATCCAATCAGTATCACAAACAAACCCAAAAACATCCACAATACGGACTTCACTCTTTTTTCATTTTTTACACCTTCTCCCATAAAATAAAGATAATAAAAAGGCTACCTAATCAGTAGCCTTTTTCGTGTATCGTGCTTTTCTGTGTGGCTCTGGTTGATTGGGCGTTAATTCCCTGTATTTTAACCTTGCGCTACCAAACTGCTTTACCGTTTCCGCAAATCTTGTATCTGTTGATTGTTTACGTGTATTGTAACGGTGGTCAAACTCATTACAATAGCGTTGCAAATGCTGTGGGCTTACAAAATGGAATGTGCCTATGATACCACGCTTAAAGATGCTCCAGTAACCTTCAATATTATTGGTGTGTTGGTCTCCATAAGTAATATAGCTTCCAATAGTACCCTTTACAGATACGTGTGTGTATTGGTCTTTGAGTTCCTGATAAGCAGTCCAACCGTCTGAAATAATACGTGAGTTCGTCTCCACGTTTACCCTCATAATCGGGTTAAGCGTCCCGCCCTGTGTGTTTGGAACTACAAAGGTGCGAACCTTGCCGTCTCTTTGCAATAAGCCCAACACAACTGTTTTAGGCGTTACTATCTTTTCATCAAGTGTACGACTGACTTTAGAACGCTTTACTTTCTTGCTTAGATGTTTATTCTTTTCAAGTCCGCCTACAAAAGTTTCGTCCACTTCTATTGTTCCACTAAGTAATTCTGGATTTGTTTCTGTGAGCATAGCACGTAATCTATGGTTGATGAACCACCCAGTTTTTTGAGACACTCCGATACGTGTAGCAAGTTCATAAGAGCTGATACCTTTTTTGCTAATATTCAATTCATATAATGCCTGAAACCATTTGCGCAATTCAACCTTTGAACCTTCATAGATGCTATTAGTGCGGACTGTAAAGGGTAAATCACAAGCCCTTTCAGAACACCTGTAAGATGGAATATCGGTAAACTTACCACGAGCTTTTACTTTGTACGGAGTTTTGAGAGTACCGCAATGAGGGCATACAGGAACGCCGCCCCAGCGTTGCTGTTCCAGCAATTCATAACAGGTCTTTTCATCCTTGAAGCGGTCATTAAATTCTGATATTGTTTTGAAGGCGAAATTCATTTTAATCGGTTTGTTACACAAAGATAAACATTGTGTGTAACATCTCCTAATATTTGTTAAGCTATTTTGTTTTATTTATACTTTTATTGAAGATAAGTAACCCATTCAATCAGGAAATATATTCGATGTGTAATTAGTATCTTTGCTGATATTAAAAAGGCGGGGAATTTTGAAACAAATAAGGCAAGCCATGTTTTACAGCTTGCCAATTATCGTGGTGTTTATTAAATAGCGTCAACTATTTCTTAAACATGAAATGTAACTTTTGTCGGGAGACATGGCAAAGATAATTATTTGCCATAACCTTACAAAAGTTATTTTTATGACTACTGAAAT
>CAIYVS010000673.1 GCA_903929655.1 uncultured Bacteroidota bacterium
CTTGTTCAGGCAGGTTACTCTTTCAAGTGATTATTTTGGGGTAGAGAGGGTATCAGGAAAAGGGGGGACGTTCACTTTAGCCATTTTTGAGGGGTTTTACTCTAATATAACTATAGTGTAAGGTAATTTTAGTCATCAAAACCTTAGAAAAGCTATTAACCCCAATTACGAAATGGTATAAATACAACCCCAGATTAAAGGGGTTGATTCTTTTGAGGTAATATATGAAGTTGTTGGTTTACTATGACTAACAAATCAAATACCTCTATCTTGATCTCAAGTGATAATTTTGATCTTGTCACTACCTTTTGTATTTTAGATGATTTAATTAAGTGTTTTGGATTTAAACGATTTGGTAGAAAACCTTATCTTTCCTTGAGTGAGATAGCCACAATTACTTTGATTGGTTGTGTGTATGAATGTGGATGTTTGAAGAGTTTGTATAAATTACTCTGTGATAAATTTAGCTCTGATTTCCATCTCCCTTGTTACAAGAACTTTGTAAACTTAATGAATAACCACTCAGCTCAACTATCTGTCATTATTCATTTTATCTGTTGTTTAAATAATCAAACAGAAGGAGTAATTACATTCTGTGACTCAACTAAAGTTGAAGTCTGTAAGATATACAGAGAATACAGACATCAAACAATGAAATTAATTGCCAGTAAATCCAAATCTACTACTGGTTGGTTCTATGGACTTAGACTGCATGTACTATGTGATAAACATGGAAATCTTAGACAAATTAAGTTTACTACTGCAACCACAGGAGAAAGAGAAGTTTTAGATCAATTTCTAAACAATATCAGAAACTGTATAATTGTAGCAGATGCAGGATATGTATCTAAAAACCTAAATCAAAAGGCGAATCAGAACAATAATATTTTACTTACTGCAGTTAGGAAGAATATGAAAACCTTAGCTACAGTATTTCAAACTAAATGTTTAAATATGAGATCTAGGATTGAATCTGTGTTTGATGTTTTAAAGGAAAGATTTAACCTAATTACAAGCTTACCTAGGTCAATCAATGGATACCTTGCTCATTATATCAGATCTATATTTGGTTATATGTTTTTAGATTGAGAGGAAGTATAATCAATGTTCTAATTCGTAATTGGGGCTATATACTTTCTTTGAAGTTGTTTTTAAGATATTTAGATGTACTAGCTTACCTTGGAAATCCTTGAGTATTTGGAATTTTGCATTTTTTTTGTTAAACTAAATAAAAAACCAGCTCTACTTAATTCAACACAAGAAGCGTTTACATTATGTTAAATACATAAATTTACAGATCAGCTAGATAAGATTTGACCAATTCTAAAATAGAAAATAGAATAAGAGTCATATTAAAAATTTATATTTTCTTATTTATGGCATCTATATCATCTGTTAAAGCTTACACAATTTTAGATTCACGTGGATTTCCTACAGTCCAATGTGAGGTTGAAGTCGCCTCTGATGGACGTAAATATAAGGGTATCGCCAGTGTGCCGTCTGGAGCTAGTACAGGCACTCATGAGGCTTTAGAGCTCAGAGATGGTGGAAAAGCCTATGGAGGAAAAGGGGTGACCAAAGCAGTAGGAAATGTCCTAAACATAATCTCTCCTGCAATTTTAAACAAAGATTTTAAAGATGCTAAAGAATTGGATATGGAGATTTTGGCTCTTGATCATTCTCAAAATAAAAGTGAGCTTGGTGCAAATACCATTTTAGCGGTGTCTATGGCTGGCCACAGAGCTTTTGCTCAAAGTCAAGATTTAGAGTTATATTTATATCTTGCAAACCTATACTTTCCTGAAAATACTGTTAAATTGAGTTCTGGAGATTTTACTTTCCCTCGCTGGATGTGCAATATCGTAAATGGAGGTGTTCATGCTGACAGTGGTATTTCCATACAAGAGTTTATGATTGTTCCAAAGAGTGATGATATTGAACTTTCAGCACAAATCGCTTCAGAAGTTTATCAGTCATTAAAGAAAATATTAAAATCCAAAGGAATGATAGTTTCAGTGGGTGATGAAGGTGGATTTGCACCCAAAATATCAAGTTCTGAGGAAGTTTTAGAAACGATTAAAGAAGCCATAGTAAAATCTGGGCACGAAGGTAGTTGTGATTTGGCATTGGATTGCGCTGCGTCAGAGTTTTATGGAAAATCAATTAAAGAAGATATAAATAAGGCGTATGAGCCAGATAAGTATTATTATCAAGATAAAGTTTTGGATGCTGCTGGGATAATCGCTCAATACGATAATTTAGTTACAAAATATGGGCTCATTTCGATTGAAGATGGTTTGAGTGAAGATGATTTAGCAGGCTGGAAAGCACTAACTTTAGATCTTGGCAAAAAAATAATGCTTGTGGGAGATGACCTATTTGTGACAAATGTAAGCCGTCTACAAGATATTGGTATCAA
>CAIYVS010000674.1 GCA_903929655.1 uncultured Bacteroidota bacterium
GATGATTCAAAGAATAGCTAACAATTTTTACTTACGTAATTTTCTTGCACTGCTGATATATATCAGTCCTAATGTATTACAGGATATTGCTAAGATCGATCAAACAGGAAGCTTGAGTATGGTAAAGGATGTACTAGGGCATGCTGCATTCTTTCTGTTTTTTATATTTCACAGCCGTATTCTTTATGAGAAGCTCTTTTTCAATAAAAAATATGGATTATATGCTATTTCTTTTATAGTTACTATTCTTATGTGGAGGGAATCAAGTAGCTATTTTATTTGGCTCGCAACCAGGCCGCCTGGAGAAGTAGTGTACCAGATAGATGAGTTGAAAACTAATAATTGGGCATTTTGGCTGTTTTGTTACTGGGCTGATCTTGTGTACTCATGGATCGCATTGGGTGTTTATCTGTCATTCAAATATTTCACAGAGCGCGCTAGATTATTGGAAATAGAAAATGTTCAAAAAGAGCTGGAGCTAAAACAGCTGAATGAACAGCTTAATCCGCATTTTTTGTTTAATGCCTTAAATAACATATACAGTCATACAATACGGGAAACAGGGAGCACTAAGGAATTAATATTAAAATTAAGCGAGCTGATGCGCTATATACTGGATAGCAGCAAAAAGAAAACAGTGCCGCTGAATGATGAATTAGGTTTCATTGAACATTATATTGTTTTTGAGGAAGAGCGCCTCGGAAAACGTTGTATGATTAATTATTCTAAAAGCGTTACAACAACCAATTTTAATATTGTGCCGTTGATATTATTTAATTTTATAGAAAATGCCTTTAAACACGGCACCAATTCTATTTATAGATCTGATATTCGCATTGAGGTAAGAACTGATGAAGAATCATTAAACCTAATAATATCAAATCCAATATTCAATAATAATAATAATGGCAATCATTCCACTAAAACAGGATTGGACAATGTGCAAAGAAGATTAGCGTTGCTATACCCGAAAGCCCATAAGCTTGAAATATGTCAGGATAAGGATATTTTTACAGTAATGCTGGAATTGCAAAACAGATGAAACTGAACTGTATCATAGTTGATGATGAAGAGGGGGGCCAACGGGTCCTGGAAAATTACATAAGCAAGTTGGATCATATAAAACTTGCAGGTAAATTTTATAATGCCATCGAGGCATTTCATTTTCTTAAGAGTAACAGAGTAGACGTAATACTACTGGACATCAATATGCCCGAAATAGATGGTTTTGGCTTGCTGAATATGCTTGCTGTTAAGCCTACTGTGATATTCACTACAGCTTACTCCGATTATGCATTGAAAGGGTTTGAATACAATGCGGTGGATTATCTGAAAAAACCAATACGTTTTGAAAGGTTTGTAGTGGCAATAGAAAAGGCGCTGAAATGGAGCAATATGCAAAACGTTGTTGAAGAAATTGAAGTAATCACATTAAATGCAGATGGCATTGCATTGCAGGTAGATGTAGCCGATATTTATTATATAGAAAGTCTGGGTAACTATATAAAAGTGCATACCCAAAGCAATATCCATATAGTACATATGACCATGAATAAAATAGAGGCACAACTTCCCGGGAAATCATTTTTGCGAGTGCATAAATCATATATAATCAA
>CAIYVS010000675.1 GCA_903929655.1 uncultured Bacteroidota bacterium
AACCCTAAACTCGAAACCCTTATATAAAAGCCCTAAAATGTAGCCAAATTTTTGAGCTTCAGCACGTGCTGAAGATGAAATTTGTATTGCACTATAATGCTCGTTAAAAGCAAATAAATTACTCTCAGTTCTTTTTATAACACCTTTCTCCTCTAAATGCTTTGATAGCCAAATGTTGCTTTCAGCATTATAAGAATTCCCTCTTTTAAGTTGAACAACTGCGCCCAGCAAGTAAAAGCCAATTTTTGCAATACCTTCTTGACCAGTTGTGCCATATTGAATTTGCAAAATACTTTTTGATGCGCCAACCCTTAATAAAAGCACTAAGAGTTTTTCTAAAAACAATTTCGGTACATTCCCCTTGCCAATGGCATTTTGAGCCTTTTCAATTGCCAACCCACATAATTCAGTTTCTTCTTCAGCAAATTTTACATCTTCCCCATGTCTGTACGCTCTGAAAACTACGTTTGTCTGCTGATTATATCTTGTAACCGGGACGCAAATTCCTTTATCGATGCTACAATCTAATACTAATGACAATACATTTTTAACCTTAAGGGTTAGTTCGTAATTAAAAATTGTTTTGAGATATTCTAGGATACCTATCCATGTAATTCCAGTTTCCAGCCGATCAATTTTTTTTATTTTATCCCAATCTTGATTTTTGGCTGCTTCTCGTACAATAAGTCTAGAAGGAACTTCTTTTTTATGATATAAGGAGAGGAATATATTACTAAAATCTGAAAAAATATTTCGTGGGTCGCCCTTGGGGAAACTCTCTCCTTCAAATTCGTCTTCAACTTGAGAGTCATACACACTATCTATTAGCGTATTTAATTCTGTATTTTCTAAATCTACTTTCGCTGCTTCAATACCAATCACGTTTAAACATAATTGATCTTCGTGATCTAAATATATTTTAGATAGTGCCTTAATTGCCGGTAAATTCCATTTGCCGAAAAGGAATTCTACGTCAAGATTGCGTAACTCAAAATTTACTTGCTTATCTATTGTGCGTTGTAGATTGAATTTGAATTTTGCACCAAGCACCAAGCTAGAGCAATATTGTATAAAACGTAATTGCGCAACAGGATTTACAAACTCTTTTTTAAGTTGAGTAATATAGTTTGGGTCAAAAGGTATTCCGGAAAGGATGCTCAGGAGGTTCTCGAAAATTTTATTTATATTTTCACTAGATAACGCTTTAAATGTGACAATAGGGAGCATTGACATTCTGACGCCCCAACTCATTTGTTTGTTATAAACTCGAACCTTGGCAATGTCAATAATACTCAAAATACATTCCCCTAGGGTATGTTTTAGTTCATCAAAAATTATTGCAGACGGGAAAAAAGTCAAAGTATTAACTTCATACTTTTGTTGCAATCCGCTAGTAATATCATAGACATTCCAATCCCTAGAAGAAAGGATTTGCTGCCAATATTGGTTTTTTATTTCGATGTTAGAAAAATAAGGGAACTCAACGGCGTATGGACGCGAAGCGATCAAAAGAGCATTGACTACAGAAGAGCAAAAAGTTAATGAGCGATCTTCTGATAAAACTACTGCCTTATATTCTGGTTCAATGCATTCCTTTACCCAATATTCACTATTGATACAAAATACACTGGTTCTTACTTCCTTGGCTCCGTATATATCTAATAACTGATTTTTGGTTTTCCAAATTGTGGTGCCACAAATGATAATGTCATCTACAATAGTTACAATTTTACCTTTAAAAAAATCCGTTTCAATATCGAGAACTTTATCGCTTACTATTGGCTTCTGAACC
>CAIYVS010000676.1 GCA_903929655.1 uncultured Bacteroidota bacterium
CTTCTACTTTCTGAACGTTACCTGCACTGGGTGCCCATCCTTTGATCTTGCTGCTGAAACCAAAATCAACATTATAAATACCGTCTTCAACGTTTTTGTAAGTGATCATTCCGTTTTCGTCAGAGATGAACAGGTTACCGTTGATAGATACAGTTTGTCCGATAATAGGAGCTTCATTTTCTTCCCACATACCGTCGTTATTCTCGTCTTTAAACAGGAATACTTTAACTGTATGATATTTCCTGATTAGGGGACATGGAGTAGTAAGACGGCAACGCAAGGTAGTAGTAACATAAGGCTGAGCGTTAGTCTGACTGTTTACAGGGATCATACCGGTCAGATGAACATCATAACCTTTTTTGAAATTATTGTAAGAAAGGTTAACAAGAACAGAAGATGTTTGAGGAGTGTTGTCTGAAGAAGCAGCGTAGTTATATTGAGCGCGGCCGCTGAAAGCACCTTTTAAGATATTCATATCTACATATGGGCTGAACATGAAACGTTCGATGCTCTTTTCATCCTGGAGGTAAGTAACATAATCGTTATAATAAAAAGGTCCTTTATTATATTGGAATGACATACCGCCGTTATAAATCTGTAAAGTACCCTGTGTGCTTGTGCTCAGAACATTATAAATTCCTTTGGAAGCTACTGAACCATATCCAGCGAAAGTATTAACAAGCAAGCTGATCTTTTTTGTAAAAGATATAGATGAGTTGATGTTTACATAGTTATAATTAGTTTCGAAATTGGCACCTTCACCGCTCTGTGTTTGTTTCTGGCTACCGGCAGACAATACGATATTACCAAATTTTCCGCCAAAACCTGTTCTTAAACCATAATTGCTTGTGCTGATGTTGAATATGTTCTTCATTAATAAGCTATCAGCGAAATAATTCTGTTTGTTATAATTATCTTCATAATAGCCTCCTATAAACACAGATTTGTGTGCGAGCCTCAAGTCCTGCATCATTATCCTTTGACCTTTATATATACCTGCAAAACTATTGCTGTTATTAGTAATAGAGGAAATGATATTTAAAGTTTTGCCGGTATAACGGAAATCATAACCTAAAGTAGTACCTGCTATTGTATTGCTTTCGCCGCTTACCATGTTAGCAGTATTTTGTGTAAGGCTTGCACCGCTTATAGCAGATATTTTAGCATGCTCGTTTATTTGATATTCTACAGTCTGGCGGCCTATTGTGCTGTTTAATTTTGCAGTCCTGTCAATATCAGTTGAAAGATTTTCGTTCAGTTTGATTTTCTTGCTTAACATGTGCTGAAATACACCGCCGCATATATTATTATCGCCATTTTTACTTTTCAGTATACCATATACTATCAGTTTATCAGTAGTGTTCCAGTTATAACCGGCTTTAACACCATAACCATTCATCGGGAAATCACTTACTTCCTGAACATTACCAACACTTGCATTAAAATGAGCGCCTGTATAATCCAGTTTCATTACTCCGTTGTCTATACTTTGCGTGCTGGATATTGTATTGCTCCTGTAAGCAAAAGACAACCTGTCTTGTTTGCTCAGATCAACGCTTCCGTATAAACCTGCATAGTATTGAGGGGCAATACCTTTACCCTGGTAGATAGCGCCTGCTTCCAGTTGCAATGGCATATCCTGGTATGCAGATGAATGATCTTTCTGAGTAGAACCGATCTTGCATATAACCTGTGGCAGATTGTATACATCACCTTTGCAACTTACTACTACCCTAATCTCTTCTTTCTTCAACATAGAATATTCTTTTTCAGATATTGTTAAAGGAAGAGAATAAGTAGTATCGGCAGCTGCATTTACTGTTAATGTGGTTTTGCTGTCTAAATGCAGGTATTCGTTAGAACAAGCTATTGTGTATTCGTTTGCAGTGTTTCCGCTATTCTTGATGTATATAGGAACATTGATGTTCTTTTGGAAGCCTGCCATTACCAAGTTAGGATTAGTCAATACGGCTTTAAATTTTGAAAATTCCTGAACCCTAACCTTAAAGAAATCATTTTTTACAAATCCGGTAACATTGTTACGATATTCGATTTTCACCTGCTGCCATATTGCAGTGTTACCATTGCCGGCTAATAAGCGCATCGGGATAATTACGTTACCGTTCTGATCCAAGTTAACATTGATGACGTTATCGCTAACCATTGACCATTTACCGGGAGTTGTGATGGTAACGGTCATGTTCAGCTTATCGGAAGAAGTATTGGTGATTGTGATAGTGTTGTAAAGGAAATCTTTGTTGGAAGAAGCAACGAGAGAATCACTCATCAATACTGCGCTAAACACAGAATTGATCTGTGCATTTGCGTTTGTATTGATACCCAAAAACATTACTATACAAAGCATCAGCTTTGCAGTAAAATTTTTGGATGTTTGTTTGTTTCTCATTGTTTAGTTTAGTTATTCGTTGTTTGTTGATGTAAAAATGCAACACTATAAGAGATAGAAGGCCATCTATAGCGGGTCTTAACGCTGCGTTTGTAAGCGCTTAACAGCCTGTTAAAAAGTCAATAACAATTTGTTAGGAAAGTCATTAACCAGCCGTTAAGAAAACGACCGGATATGTGCCCTGTTTGATAATACAGGGCACTCAATCAAATGCAAAACCAATTAAATATTAGCAATTATTCAGAACAAACTTGATATATTATTAATATATTAAGTTTATAATATTTAGAGCTCTTATTCCCGGACTCAAATTTCAATTGCTTGATATCTCCAGACGGCAGAAATTCAATATATGTATAATATTTACAAATAAATATTATACATTTTTAAACTCATCGTTAATGAATTCAAAATAGCTCGTTAACAATTTTTTATTTGATTGTTAATAAAATACAAATAATAAGTTAATACAAATTAAACA
>CAIYVS010000677.1 GCA_903929655.1 uncultured Bacteroidota bacterium
CAACTACACACCACAAACCACAACAAAAAGCCATCTATTTAGCTTAAGAGGCAACAACACACCACAAATCACATTTTACCCTCATATCCAGAGATAACCGAGATGGGCAAGAGCCGTTTGAAATTTCCCGAAGGGATTTAGGAGGTGAAAATGAGATATGAGGGTAAAATGTGATTTGTGGTGTGTAGTTGCCTCTTAAGCTCAATAGATGGCTTTTTCTCGAAACGCCGGAACAGATTTCTAATTCAGGAATCATTTTTCTCGGTTAAGAATTACATATTCAGGATCATTGAAGAATTCTTCGTGCAGTGGCGAAGAGTTTTTTTTCGATTTCAACTATAATTTCGAATGTAAACAATGACAATGTAGCATTGAATATTGATGTAAAACGAGCAGACGACACTGCCAAAACGGAGTTGTTCAATAATAAAGAGATGTGCGGTAAATGCATTTCTCCAACTTCTTAACTACTTTTATTTGTTGATATAAGATAGGGCCGGCTCCCATGTTAATTTTAAAATATTAATTGAAGTTTATGGTTGACGAGGATTGGTCAAAACAAATTTGGATGGCTTTAAAATTCTCTGATTTGCACAGCTAACTTCATAAATGATTGTTATAATTGACCTAATAAACGCATTTTAAGTGGTCGAAATAAATTAAAATAATTAGGAATGCCCTGGACACCCTCTGGTTTATCTGCACCATTCTGTACGGTCATATTTTTACGAAATTTACTTTTTATAAATGTTAGAATCGAGTAGCAATAGAGTGATTCCATTGTCTTGCTCTTAAATTAATTGTGAGATAGTTTTAAAAAAAGTAAAAGTGCTTCAATCGTTCTAGAAAATTTGATATTGAGTTGAATTAGCGCGTTTAAGTTAAAAAAGCCTCTTTCGTTTCAAAAAGCCTCGTTTATAAAAAATCTGCGATTTATTAAAAAATTAATCAGACCATTTCTTATTTGTTAGATTACGAATCTATTCGTTTAAAATCAAAATCATTGAAACAGTATTATTTATCAAATAAAAACAGCCCAGCGCGCTTTGTGGCTCGACAAGAGGATATGATTCATTCAGTTCCATTGCATCAGCTTAAAATAAAGAGACTAAAGAAGAATTTTCACAAAGGGAGAAATTATAATGGACAATGTACAAATTATTAACTTTTCAATTCCGTTTAGATATGATCGCAAGTTCTAAAAAAATCGAATGGTAAATTGGTAACTAAAGCAACTGGTCGGTAAATCAGCTGGCAAGTTAGTCGGAAATGTGGTCGGTAAATTGAACAGATCGAACGGGCCGCTGCCGGTAAACTTGCCGTTAGTGTCATAAAAGAATAACATTTATTTTAGACGTAATAATTTTATAGTCTTGCTGTATAAATATATATAAACGAATCGGTAGCTTGAACTGGTCCGTGTTGCCGCTGATACATATTGCCAAACCTCTTCATGTGTTGATCAAACAGGATTTCACAAAGTGAGACTATCCGTGAATCGTGATGTAAGGCAGAAAAAAGGTTGCGTGATTTGTCTCACTTGGCGGACGGCTACTGAATATGCTCAGCATTTTATTTTCACCCACATTAGTTCAAATAGCTCATCCTGATGCAAGTTGACAATTGCAGTGCGAATACGCTATTAAATCAATTCAGAAAAATTGTCGAACGTGTGTTATAATTTTTTCCTTTTTGCTAAATTGTTCAAACTTTTCTTTGGACCTTAGATAAAGTAAATATGGTCATTAAGAGACACTGAAGTGACTCAGTACACAGCGCATATTTTTAATACTTTCAATTAATCAAACTACTTATCAGATAAAGTCCTATGAATCATTGAGTTCATCGTAGGCTGCGGTGAACTCGACACGGACATCTAAAAGTTCTAACAAAATAATTTAATTGTAACTTATTTTTAGTTTTTAAACAAAAGTTCTTATCAATCGGATCTACTCAAATCGAGCTGGCGACTTTCTCGGTTATTAACTTGTAACGTATTATGTTGTTGTAAACTTTGTTCAATTGTTTACGTAGATTAATGTAAAAACCACTAGTATAGCTGTCCAATTTACTGAG
>CAIYVS010000678.1 GCA_903929655.1 uncultured Bacteroidota bacterium
ATTGGATAAACATATCAAAAGCTACAAAGACAAGATGCATTTTTACAGAAGAGAAACATAAAACAATACAGCCCATCTTTTCAGACGGGCTGCACTTATAACTTATTATTTGCTACCTATAATGCTAAATCTGCATCATTATCCGGTATGATTGGCTGTTGCTGCGGAGCGGGCTGTTCATCCTTGTTATGTTCGCGTTGCGAACGGTCTTCGTTGCGGGGCCTGTCGCCATGAGGACGGTCTCCGCCACTCCTGCGGTCACCACCACCTCTACGGTCATCGCCACCTCTTCTGTCACCACCGCCCCTGCGGTCTCCACCACCACGACGATCATCGCCACCTCTGCGATCACCACGGTCACCACCTTCACGGCGTTCCCTTCTTTCTCCACCTTCGCCTTCGGGTTGTTCTACATATCCTTCAGGTTTTGGCATCAGCACTTTACGGCTCAGGCGGAATTTACCTGTCTTGGCATCGGTACCTACCAGTTTTATCTTCACCTTGTCACCTTCATTTAATACACCTTCCAGCGTATCCAGGCGTTTCCAGCTCACTTCTGATATATGCAGCAAGCCTTGCTTGCCGGGTAAGAATTCTACGAAAGCTCCGTAAGGCATGATCGATTTAACGGTACCTTCATATTCTTCTCCTACTTCGGGTTGCATCACTATGCCCTTTATCCAGGCCATAGCTTTGTCAATGCTATCCTTATTGGCAGAGAATACTTTTACTACACCCTTATCATCTACTTCTTCTATATTGATGGTAGTAGCTGTCTCGCGCTGTATTTCCTGTATGATCTTTCCGCCGGGGCCTATTACAGCGCCTATCATTTCACGGTCTATAATGATCTGCTCAATGCGCGGTGTATGCGGTTTCAGTTCTGCACGATAAACCGGCTGACATGCGTACATGGCATCCAGTATATGCATACGGCCCCTGCGTGCCTGCTCCAGTGCCTGCATCATGATCTCCATGCTGAGGCCATCGCATTTGATGTCCATCTGTATGCCACAGATACCATCGCGGGTACCTGTAACTTTAAAGTCCATATCGCCCAGGTGATCTTCATCGCCGAGGATATCGGTAAGCACTGCGAATTTACCATCGCCGCCGGCCACAAGTCCCATAGCCACACCACCTACGTGCTTAGGGAAAGGCACACCTGCATCCATAAGTGCTAAAGAACCAGCGCAAACAGTTGCCATAGATGAGGAACCGTTTGACTCCAGGATATCTGATACTACACGTACTGTATATGGATAATCACCTTTCGGCATCATCTGTTTCAGCGAACGCATAGCCAGGTTACCATGGCCCACCTCACGACGGCCGGGGCCACGCATAGGCTTGGTCTCGCCGGTAGAGAATGGCGGGAAATTATAATGCAGTATGAATTTTGAATAATCAGAAGTTGCAGCGCTTTCCAGTAAGAGTTCATCTTCGGAAGAACCTAATGTTACTGTTGTAAGCGATTGTGTTTCTCCACGAGTGAACAATGCAGAACCATGCGGTGAAGGCAGATAATCGGTCTCCATGGTAAGCTGGCGCACCTGGTCCAGGCTGCGGCCATCCAGGCGCACACGCTCATTCAGCATCATATCACGAATGATCTCTTTTTCAAGATCGTGGAAATAAGTGCCTATCAGTCCTGCGTCTTCGTCTTTCAGTTCACCTTCTGCAAACTGTGCTTTAAATTCTTCTTTTATTGCTTTAAAGGCATCAGAGCGATCATGTTTAGGAAGAGCGCCTTTGGCTACAGCATAAATTCTTTCTTTAGCGAATGCTGTTATTTTATCATTCAGTTCAGGATTGGTATAAGGCTTAGTATATTCACGTTTGCCTGTTACGCCAACTTTGTCACGCAATTCTTCCTGCATTTTCACCTGCAGTTTTATCGCGTCATGTCCCAGTTCTATAGCTTTAATGAGGTCGGCTTCTTGGCATTCTTTTGCCTCGCCTTCCACCATCATGATATTTTTATCAGTAGCAGCTATGATAAAATCACATTCTGCCTCTTTCAATTGGCTGCGGTAAGAATTGATCACAAATTCGCCGTTGATCTTGGCAACACGCACTTCAGATATGATCTCCTGGATAGGAACATCAGAAACTGCAAGTGCAGCAGAAGCCGCAAGGCATGCCAGTGAATCGGGCATTACTTCAGGGTCAGAGGATATCAGGGTAACAAGCACCTGTACTTCGCAGAGGTAATCATCCGGAAATAAGGGGCGCAATGCGCGGTCTATCAATCGGGAAATAAGTATTTCATAATCGCTCAGCCTTCCTTCGCGTTTGAAGAATGAGCCGGGTATACGACCTGCTGATGCAAATTTTTCCTGGTAGTCTACTGTAAGTGGAAAAAACGATTGCCCCGGTTTGGGTTCTTTGTTGGCTACTACAGTAGCGAGAATCATGCAATTGCCCATGCGCACCATAACGGAACCATCGGCCTGGCGGGCAAGTTTGCCCGTTTCTATGCTTATTTCACGTCCATCTCCTAACTTAAAGGATACAGATATGGGATTAGGAGTCATAAATCAATATTTATATATGTTATAAAAAAACTATTCCCAACATGGTAGTTGGGAATAAATTCAGGCACCAATTATTTACGGATGCCAAGTTTTTCGATCAGCGCACGGTAAGAAGTAAGATTGGTGTGGCTGAGGTATTGCAAGAGACGTTTGCGGCGCCCTACCATTTGCATTAATCCGCGGTTGGTAGAGAAATCTTTTTTGTTGTCTTTAAGATGGCCGGAAATGTGGTTGATACGCTCTGTGAGCATAGCTATCTGCGCTTCCACAGAACCCGTGTTGGTGGCATTTCCACCAAAATTCTTAAAAATATTCGCTTTCTTTTCAGCTGTAAAATGAGACATTTGCATCAAAATTTTTAAATAAACAGGGTGCAAAGATAAGGTTTTTTGACAATTCGGCGAGATATTTTGACAACAAATATTAATGCATTGTCAATTTAGCTTATTATCAAATATATCAGCGAATCAATGTGATATCTCCGGACAATGACACATGTTTTCCCTGCTCGCTATGCCCGTCTGCAATATAATAATAAACTCCCATCTCTGCCGGCACCCCATTCACTTTCCCGTCCCAGCCCCGCTGCACGTCTATAGCCTTAAACACCATTTGGCCCCAACGGTTATATATTTCAAAATGCTCCATTATGAAATCACAATACACCCGCAGGAATACAATATCATTCAATCCATCATCATTAGGCGTGAAAGCGCTGGGAATAAAAACTACAGGTTTTTCATTATTGTCGATCTGCAAAGATGCATTGCTGCTACAGCCGTTCACATCGGTTCCTGTAACGGTAAATAATGTCGGCTCACTAAAGGCAGCAACTATCGGACTTGCAATGCTGCTATCATTAAAAAATACGCCCGGCGACCATTTATAACTTGCCGCACCGGAAGCAGCCAACTGAATAGATTGTTTCTGGCAGCTCAGGCTATTGGCATCTGCCTCCACATTTATCACAGGATTAGACCATACATGAATCGTTACTGTATCATAAAATATACATGCATTCTTACCCTTTCCTGTTAATATATAAGTGTTGGTAGCATCCGGTTTAATAATCGGATCGATCGTGTTAGGGTTAGATAAACCTGTAGTGGGAGACCAACTATAGGTAAAAGCAGTATCAACCGGCACACTGATGAGTATGAAGTTGCCAAAACAAATGAATGTATCTGTAACATTCACCTGCGGTACCGGCACTACATGAACGGTAAGTGTATCGTAGCTGGGACAATTTGCACTTGCTATGGGGGCCACACTTACATAATAAGTAATTGTGTTCAGGGGGTTCTGCATAATGGGGTTGATGATGGCATTATTATTCAAAAAAGTAGCAGGCGACCAACTAATATTATAAGTGCCTGATGCCGCTGCAACACTGGCATTCAATTGTAAATCATTATGTATGCACACAAAGGTATCATCACCGGCATTTAGCATAAGGAAAGGAACTACATTTAAATTCATGGTATCAGATGATGCACAACTATGATTGCCGTAAGTATTCGTAATGGTAAGTATATAACTTATTGAATTCACAGGGTTTCGCACAACAGGATTCAGGATGCTGCTATCGCTAAGGTATGTAGAGGGAGACCATTTTACCGTATAACCTGCCGGAGATATGGTTATCCCTTTTAGCTGAAGGCTGTCATGTATGCAAGTGCTGGTATCATGCCCTGCATTAACTGATGCATATGGAATGACATGTATCGTTACAGAATCTGTGGAAGTGCCCAGGCAGATATTACCGCTTACATAATAAGTGGCAGTAGCAGCAGGTGTGGCAATAACAGTAGCCCCGCTGGTAGTGTTCAGACCGGTAGCCGGGCTCCAGCTATATGTAAGCGCACCATTGGCTGTTAGCGATACGTTAGCGCCGGCACAAAGCGTATCGGCAGGTGGGGTAATGCTTAAGCCTGTGGACAAAGTGCAGGTATCAGTTAATAAAGAAGCCTGCGTGCCTGTTATTGTGCCAATGATGTTCAAACCTGTAGGATTGGTGCCACTTGCCTGGTAATTAAAAAGATTTGCGTCGATGGTATGGGTACCGGGAGTGAGGTAAATGGAAAAGGCTGTGATGGTATGAAATACATTAAACTGGTTGGTGCTGGAACTAACACCCTGGTAAAAATAGGATACCCCATCTACATAAATACTGCTAAGCCAATTGTCTGCGGCATATTGCAAATTGAAAGTAAAGGTATCAGCAAGACAGTTTTTAAAATGCCTGGTATAGGTACCATAATAGGCGCTGTCATTAGTTGTAGCAGTAGTGGTATAATTAGGATTACTTATAAAACACAGCCATTGGCTGGTGGCGTTTGCAGCCCATGCGCCATTGGGCGTAACAACATACGATTGGTATGGGGGCGTAGCAGCAGCAACGGCCTGGTTCGCTGTAGAATTAAACGTAACAGACCAATACTGATCCTGTGTGCCGATTGCATAAACGCCATTCGTCGCTGGATTGTAGCCGGTATTTATTGTTAACTGGCTCGTCAGGCATTGCGACATGGTCTTTGTACTTGCAATAAACAGCAAGAAGACAAGCACAGAGGCAATTTTAAAATGAAGAGTACATTTTTTTTTCATGAACACCTATTTCAATGTTAACTAATTAAAAATCTTACAGCAATGTTG
>CAIYVS010000679.1 GCA_903929655.1 uncultured Bacteroidota bacterium
AGTATATCAGACACAATTAAACCTACCCCTATTTTAAGCAGCTCAATAAACCCGTTTGCAATTTGCAGCAATACAGGGTTTTACTATTCACCGTCAAGCTTAACAAACAATACCAATTATTCATGGTCGAGGTCATCCGCCGCAAATATTACACCAGCTACATCTTTGGGTACCGGAAACATAAATGACACTGTGATAAATTTAGCAACATATCCAGTTGTAATAATGTACACTTACACTTTAACATCCAATAGCTGTACAAATACACAATATCTGATTGATACCATTAAGCCTTCGCCACTTTTAAGCAGCAGCCTTAATCCTCCATCTACCTGTGAAAATTCAACGTTGTCTTACGCAGCGACGAGTGCTACTTTCGGAACAATTTTTACATGGGTCAGAGATTCAGTTACAGGAATTACACCTTTGACAGGGAGTGGCAGCGGAAATATTAGTGAGACACTTCACAATGCCACTTCTAACCCGATCAGGGTCACATATCAATATTCTCTTGTTGCCAATGGATGCTCAAATACCCAAAATGTATTCGACACTATTAAACCTACTCCAACTTTAAGCAGCAGCATTTTAGATACAGTATGTAATAATTCTCCACTTTTATATATCCCAACAAGTAATAGCAGTGGCACCCAATTCAGTTGGACCAGGGCCGCAATAGCAGGCCTAAGTAATATCGCAGGTAGTGGTAATGGAAATATAAATGAAACATTGATTGACACTGCTTCTTCAGCTGTGAATACTACATATATTTACACTTTATCAGCAAATGGCTGCACAAATGCTAGCTCTTACAATATTAATGTTACTGTCAATAAAAATCCGCTAATTACCATTCAACCTGCTTCAAGCATCATCTGCCCAGGTAGCAACACTTCCTTTATTGTTTCAGCAACTGGTACAAATTTAAGCTACCAATGGCAAGTAGATACAAACGGAACAGGATATTCTTCTATTAGCAATGGCGGGGTTTATAGCGGCGTAACAACTGATTCATTAGCTATAACAAGTGCTCCGTTTTCAATGAATGGGTATCATTATAAGTGTATTGCATCAGGCATTTGTAACCCTGTAGTATATTCAACACCTGAATTATTGACTGTAGATACAGTACCTGTTATTACAAGCCAGCCTATAAACAGTACAATTTGTGAGGGAGGAAATACCACATTTCATCTTGCAGCCTATGGAACAAATATTAATTTTCAATGGCAGACCGATACAGGAAGTGGTTTTTATAATATAACAAATAATTATATATATTATGGCTCCACAACCCCAACACTATCCATCACAAATGGAGCATTACAAATGAATAGCCACCGATATAAATGCATCGTTTCCGGTACGTGCATACCTTCTGCGATATCTATAATTGATACATTAACGGTACATCCACTTCCTCAGCCTGTTATTAGCAACAACACCCCAACTCAGTTTTGTGCCGGAGATAGCGTAATGCTTTCTGTAAATGGCGGACTAAACTATTCGTACCAATGGCAATTAAATGGCTCTAACATTAACAATGCAACAGATTCACTTTATGAAGCAAACCAAATGGGCAATTATACAGTTTCGGTTATAAATAATTTTGGCTGTTTAACTTTGTCCTTACCACAAAATGTAACGGTGTATTCCTATCCACTTGCTCCTATAACTATTTCTAATGGAAGTCTTGTTTTTTGCCCTGGAGATAGTGTTACTTTTATAACAAACCTTAGTAATGGCTTAACATATCAATGGAGAATAAACGGACAAAGTATTCCTGGTGCGAATATCGCATTGGTCACAATCGGTATATCGGGGAACTTTGACGTAATTGTAAGTAATCATGGCTGTCCTGACACGTCTGCAATTCAAACGGTAGTAGTAAAACCTGTTCCATCAGATAGTCTATTCAATGGCCCTCGGGTAATATGTTCTGGAAGCCCGGGTTGTCTTTTGTTCGCTGATTCTACTGATATTCAAAATTACACATGGTATTTAAATGGGATTGTTATTCCTGGAACAAATCATCCCAGTTACCTTGCATACACTCCCGGTTCTTACAATGTTAATTTAGTTGATTCTGACAACTGCAGTATATTTACACAGTCAGTCAATATTACAACTTCTCCTTCTCCTACCCCAACTATTACTACAAATGGATTAATTCTGAGTACAGGGGTTTATACCTCTTACCAATGGTATCTTGATGGCAATATTATTCCAGGAGCTACAGATTCAGCACATACCGTTACCCAAAATGGTACTTATACCGTGCTAGTTACAGATACTAATGGATGTGCTGGAACTTCTACAGGTTATATCGTAAGTGGTCTTGGGATAGTGAAAGTTCCTATATCACAGATAGACGTCATTATATACCCCAATCCAACCAATGATCTAATACATATCAAAGCAACCGCTAGAGTAAATATAACCATATCCAGTTTACAAGGGCAAGTATTGATCCGTAAAGATGATGCCAACCTTGTCGACTTAAGGGAACTTGCAAACGGAGTATATATGATAGAAGTATTTGATGAAAATAATATTCCTATCAAAGCTGAAAGGATTGTGAAAAATAGTTGGTAATCTTAATGTAGTAGAATATTTGCAGTTGAAAAGCCTGCAAGACTCCTTTGACCATATATAATACTTACACACCGTCCAATACAAGCGCCGTAGAGCAACCGTAGAGTTTCGACATACAGATACAGACAAGATTGAACAAAGAAAGACATTGATCTCTATTTGAAACCGAATTTAACTCCATTCGAATGCCTATTTGTGTATTTTCTTGTTCATTCTTGTATATCTGTTTTGGCCCCGTCCGGTCCGCAAAGAGGCTCCAAGAGCCGCGTCGGGCAAGCTGAAAGGCTTGCCCGATTTTGTTTCGTAGAGGCGGCGTAGAGAAATGAGTTACGCTAAACATTAGACAAATGACGCATATTGTCTATTTCCAACCATAAAAAGCTGATTTCTTCTTTATAGTGAGCGTTTCTTTATCAACATTATTTAATTGGTCATCCCTGCTCAATGAACGGATCATACCTGTCGGCATTCTTGCGAGCCTACTCCAACCAAATTTTATATTGCTCTGTTAAGTTATTCCCTAAGGCTACTTTTGCTTCAAATTCCGCAATGTATTCGAAGGTTATCTAAATATCTTACTTTTTTTGTACTACCACATTTGCTTTGGTGCTCCCATCCTCATTCCACATATGCAGAAAATAGAGCCCCTCAGATATCTCTTTTGTACTAAATAACTGCTCCGGACTATTACTGCCTATTTCCCATGTCCTGCTTCTTTTTCGTCCCAACACGTCATAGAAGCAAACCTTGTCTCCAATCACCAATCCCTTCACTGCAATTTCGTCATTAAAGGGATTGGGATATATACTTATGAGGCTCTCCGGGTTTATGCCCACTATTCCTGCAGTATATTCATTCACGGACCAGTTATTAGAACTGCCGGAATCGTAACAACCAGAAGATGTTGATGTGATCGTGGCAGTGATGATCTCTGTCCCAACTCCTTTTGTAAAAGTTATAGTTGGTACTGTCGTTGTGTTTAACAGCGTGCCATTGTCTTTCCAAATAATGAGATAACTGCTTCCTGCACTGTTAATAGTAGCACCAATTGTTACGGAACTTCCTTGTGCAGCACTTGCAGGCCCGTTTATCGCAATTGTCGGAGTAAGCAAGGGTACTACAGTCATCACAATTGCCGGACTGTAAGCGGCTGTCGGGCTATAACAACCGCTTGCAGGGGCAGTAATCCCGCAGCTTACCTGGTCTCCATTTTGCACAGGATAATGAGTATAGGACGTACTGTTGGTCCCCACATACGCTCCATTTACCTGCCATTGATAGCTTCCACCTGTAACATTGCTCACAGCAGTATAGTTAGCATGCGCCCCTGTGCATACGGAGTCAGGGGCACCTATGCTTATTGTCGGTGTTATACTGCTGTCCAGTACAATGACGATCGTGTTACTTGTATCTGTAGCGGATGTATAACAACCCCAGGAAGTGCCGACAACACATTCTATGGAATCTCCATTAGATGGAATATAAGAATAGGAATTACTGTTACTGCCGGCATAGTTTCCATTTATAAGCCATTGAAAAATGCCTCCGCTTACATTGGTACTTGCGGTATAAGTAGCAGTACTGCCGGGACACATGCTGCTGTTACCATTAATACTTATAGTTGGAGTAATGTTGGCTACAACTGTCATAGAAATAGCCGAACTGGTATCAGCACTTACATTATAGCAGCCCGATGATACAGTCGCAATGCAAACCACCATGTCGGCATTTAGAGGAGTATAAGTATATGAACTGTTATTAA
This sequence comes from uncultured Bacteroidota bacterium, assembly GCA_903929655.1. Taxonomy (GTDB): domain Bacteria; phylum Bacteroidota; class Bacteroidia; order Chitinophagales; family Chitinophagaceae; genus JABDGU01. Next base: position 4,358 of record CAIYVS010000679.1, read on the forward strand.
TTCCGACATTCGCACCGTTCACCTGCCATTGGAAATCAGCAGCATTAATGTTGGTGCTTGCTGTGTAGGTAACGCTTGTGCCCGGGCAAACATTTCCCGCCGGGGAAGCAGTCACTGATAGTGTAGCTGTTGTAAGAGGCAAAACGGCCATGGTAATACCGCTTCCTGTGTCAACGCATCCCACATTCGTGCTAATGACGCAGCTTATAACATCATTATTATTTAAGATGTTCGTTGAGTAAATATTGCTGTTAGAATCAACATTAAGACCGTTTTTTAACCAATGATATTGCGGGGATGTTCCCGCATTTATGGCTGTAGCTGTAAAAGTAGCATTAGTATTTGTACAAATGGTATCGCCGGGACTTGCTGCTATATTTACCACAGGCGCTGCATAAACATGAATGTATCCCGTTTTTGTAATAGCATCAGATCCGAGACTATTGGTTACAGTAAGGCTTACAGGATAGTTGCCCGGTGTTGTATAAGCAATCCTGGGGCTCTGTAAATTTGATGTAGCGGGAGAACCACCCGTAAAGGTCCATGACCATAATACAGCACTGTTAGACATATCTGAGAACTGCACACTATCCCCCGCATTCAGGCAAACATTGGTGTCTGCTGTAAAATTGGCTATGGGAGATACTTCAAGGTTAATATTGTCAAGATAAAGGGCCTGTCCACCAGAGTTAAAATCTTCAAATGCCAGTTCAATAATATTTCCGGTATAAGAATTGAGCCAAATACTATATTTCCTCCATTGAGTAGCCGTGGGAATAAAAAAGGTATTGCTGCCAGGTGCAGTAGCAAGGTTATTACCATTTTTGCTGTAAATAGAAGTAAAATGTTTTCCGCAATCAGTAGATATGGCCACCTTCAGGTATTCATCATATGTTGATGACCGCACTGAATACGCCACATTAAAAGTAAGTTTTGCCTGCGTGATACCTGTTAGATCCACTTTTGGTGAAATAATAGCAGCATAGGCATTATAACCTGCCCCCAACCATGATAATTATCAAATACGATGCAATGTGCACTTTGTCCGAAACCTCCTGCAGTATTGGTTAATTGCCAGTTAAAGCCTGTTTGAGAAAATAATTGCCAGCCGGCAGGCGGGTAGGCCGCGCCCTCGAAGCCCTCAGTAAATGGCGTGGTTGAGCCGTTTGAAACATTAATATACCCTGTCTTGGTGACTGTATCTGAACCACTCTGCCCGCTGGCCCTTAAGGAAACATTATAAGTGCCAACAGTATTGTAAACAATAACCGGGCTGTCGGCAGTGGATGAAGAAGGTGTGCCTCCCGGAAAACTCCAGGCAAAGGAAGTGTCATTATAAATGTTTTTGCTGAAATGTATCGTATCGCCGGTGCAGATATATTGTTTGTCTGATTTAAAATCAATGGCTGGTACCATATTATTATTTATCGGGCACTCCCATACCCCTCTGCCAAAAGTGGCAACTCTTAATACACTTGCTGATGTGCCATCACTGTAAAGCATCATTTTATTTATAGTAGCAATAGAAGGTAAACCATAAGCGCTGCTATAATTGGTCCATGTATTGGTAGTAGTGTCTTTATAATAAACACAGTTGCCTGCCAGTACAAATACCCTTTCGTTATTAGAATAATCATCACAGATTATCTGAAAAATATAGACCCCAGGTAAATTGTAAGTAATGTTTGTCCAACTGAGGCCTTTATCATTAGAACGATAGATTGAATCCTCACGGACCAGGTAAACGACATTAGGGTTTTTCCCGTAGGTGGCTAATTGCCCCGAGTACAAGTTATAATTACTTCCGGGTATTGCAAGGTTATTAAAGTTTGGGGTTGCTGCCATGGCATTGTCACTGCGAAATAAATGGTTGGGGCCACAAACAGTATATAAAATGTTGCTGTCAGCTTTGCAGGAGGCAATATCATATACGTTTCCATAGGTAGATGGGAAGATCAATTGCCAAGTTGGATTAGTTGAATCAATATTCATACTGCGCCAAATACTATCTCTTCCGGAAAAAGCAACACCTGGTAATTTCGGATTAAATTCTATAGCAGGCACATAAGGCAGGTTGCTATATTGTGGGTTATATAGAAATGCTTCGCCATATATCCTGCCATATCTCTCATCATATGTTGAAAATAAATTAGCCCTGTTGGAATAATCAAATTTTCCTATGTAATAATTATCCCCACCGCCTAAATAATACCAGGAATTAACATGGTTATGGTTAGTACTTGAATACAGGTTATATGATACGTCGGGGTATAAGTATTCGCCAATATCCTAGGTACCAATATCTACCATTTGACGGATGAGCGGATTTTGAGCTGCATCGTAAATTTCTGTAGCTGCCAGACCTTCGCTTCTTTGCTGCCATAGATCTAACAGGCTATCTGTTGTAACAAACAAGCCCCCATCTGTAGCACAAAATCTTTGGTTGTTATTGTGCGGATTGAATATGATCTGTCGTTTGTCTACATGAATATGATCAGTATTTGTTATTGTCCAGGTCCACGTATGTCCTCCGTCAGTTGACCTCCATATATATTGTGAAACAAGTACTACTTCATTAGCATTTTGGGGATTAGCTCCTAAGCCAATATTATATTGTGATTGGCAACTTGCTCCTGCAGCTCCGTAACATACGAGGCATTGTCCGGCACTATCATAAACGGTCGTAAAGCTCTGGCCTCCATCTCCTGATCTCAATACAACGCTAATTGGATTGCCTGGAGATGAGTATGTTGGCGCTGTTGTTGCAAGATAAACAACATTTGTATCTGCAGTACTTACAGCAAGTCTTGTAGCATTAGTATAGGCAGGAAACGAAACGCCATTTGTTATCTGAGTCCAGGTACTTCCAAAATCGGTACTTTTAAAAAAAGCAGAATCAGTTGATGCATAAAGTATTGTATTGCTGCCAGGCTTTTGCTTCAAATCACCAAAATATCCACCTACCCTTGTCTCAGTCCAGCCAATACCTCCATTAGTAGTTTTCCATATTCCGTCATCAGTAGCCGCTACAAGAATATTATGATTCACAGGGCTCATTATTATTTCCATTGCGAGACGATACCCGATATTAGAATCTATTGGGTTCCAGGTAACACCTGCATCTATACTCTTCCAAATACCATAACTTCGTATATAATATGCAGGGTCTCCAGTTCCTAAATAAAGGATACTATCATTAGTATAATCAATGCATACAGAGGCTGTCCTGCCTTCCGGCAGTTGGTCTGCTCCCGTAGTTGTCCAGTTTTGACCGTTATTATTACTGATAAATAAACCAGTTGTAGTTACGGCATACATTTTCAGGGAATCCGTCGGGTGAAATTTTACCTGGTTCGTACGTCCGATCCCGATAAGTCCTATATATCCATTATTACCGGTAAGTGGGTAATTTACAGGGCCGAGATTTGTCCAGTTGCCTATAGCATTTTGTGCAAATGCATTATCTACTGTTAGCGTAAATATTATACAGAGAAGTAATATTGATCTCATAATAAGCTATTTAATGGTAGTATTACTTTATTATCCTGTTTTGCTCTCTCCATAACTTCAGTCGTTCAGAAAGGGGCATGATGCTTCCATCATGTTTTACATAAGGACGGTTTTCTATTTTCCATATTCTGTATCTTTTTACATCAAGGGCCAGCTTGAATGATTCTATCCTTTCTAATTGCTTTTCTTTAGATAGTTCTTCATGTTCCTCTTCTTTTTTAATGTCTTTCTTTATATTTGGGGCACTCTTCCTTTCCATTTCTTCTTCTTCATCCTTAGGCAGCTCATGGTGCCGCCAGTAAATAGTGTATGCTTTCTCCACTTCGTAGTAGTTGGCCAGCGTATCATTCATCATTTGCACCCAAAGAGGTTTGGCTGCGTAGTCTTGTTCAGTATAGCCTATCCGGTTCTGAGCAATTAAGATATTGCTGAACAATACGGATAAAAAAAACAGGATCAACTTCTTCATAACTATTTCAATTTATTTTATGAATTGGCAAAATTTCGGAGCAGAGGAATAAATATCATGGCA